>JAFGOU010000031.1 GCA_016926315.1 Chitinispirillaceae bacterium | reverse complement strand
TATACCGTATCGCCGTGCGTAATCGAGCATACCGGCGTGATTACGGCGGCAGTGCCGCAGGCGCCGACCTCGGCGAAATCCTTGAGGTCCATGAGGGAGATGCTTCGCTGCTCAACACCCATGCCAAAATCGGCTGCGAGCCGTTGCAGGCTTTTATTGGTCACCGAACAGAGAATGGACGACGAATCCGAGGTTACATACCGGTTGTCCTTGGTTATGGCGAAAAAATTGGATGTTCCGAACTCATCGATACAGGTTCGAGTCGCAGCATCAAGATAGAGCGAAATGGCGTATCCCTTGTTTTTCGCTTCTTTGTCTCCGATGAGTCCTGCCGCATAATTGCCGGCCGCCTTGATATTGCCGACACCGCGGGGCGCGGCGCGATCATACTTTTCCTGAATAAGCGCCTTGACCGGAAAAAATCCGTCCTTGTAATACGGGCCCACCGGCATGGCGAGCAGAAGAAAAATATATTCGTCGGACGGCTGCACCCCGACACGCGCGCTCGTCCCGAACAGGAGCGGCCGCAGGTACATGCTTGCGCCGGCACCATAGGGCGGCATCCATTCGCTATTGCTCTTGATTGCTTTCTTGCACGCGGCAATGAACAACTCTTCAGGGACCGGCTCCATGACCAGGCGCTCGGCACTCCTGTTCAGACGTCGGGCGTTCTCTTCGGGCCTGAACAACGCCACGGAACCGCCTTTTCGGGTAAACGCCTTGAGCCCTTCAAAACAGGACTGACCGTAATGAAGGCTTGCGGCCGCGACGTGAATGGGAAGGTACGGGTCGCTGCAGACCTCCAGGTCACCCCATTTCCCGTTTTTGAATTCCGCTTTCAGGTAACATTCGGTCTGACGATACTGGAATCCGAGATTCTGCCAGTCAATACGCTGTGCCATGTTTTTCTCCCGATCGTTGCTGAAGTGTATTTCCGGCAGTCCGCGCCAACAATACCAGAAAAACCGAATTCTGTTCGACGTCCGTGCCCGGAATCAATGCCTTTTTTCTTTCAATTGTTCCTTCATCAGTTTATACTTCAGACTGTCGATCAACGCCAGCCAGGAGGCTTCAATGATATTGGTCGAAACACCGACCGTGGCCCAGCGGGACTCGCCATCGGACGACTCGATGAGTACCCGTACCTTTGCCTCGGTTCCTTCGCGTCCGTCGAGTACGCGCACCTTGAAATCCTCGAGTTTTACCGCGGCGAGTCCGGGGTAGAATTTAATAAGCACCTTGCGGAGCGCGTTGTCGAGCGCGTTTACCGGCCCGTCGCCCTCGGCCGCCGTGTGCTCGACGATGTCGTCCTCCTGCACCTTGATCGTCGCTTCAGAGATACAATCCCCGTTTTCCCGTTTTTCCTCGATGACGCGGAAACCGAGGACTTCGAACGGTCTGGAAAAATGGCCGAGCGATTTTCGGGCCAGAAGCTCAAACGACCCTTCGGCCGCTTCAAACTGATATCCTTCCGCTTCGAGTTTCTTGATGTGCAAAAGCAGCTTTTTAACACGGGGATCTTTTTTATCGATCCCCGGCAGGATGGCCTTGAGTTTTTCCAGCATGGTGCTGGAACCGGCCTGATGCGACAGAACGAAATGGCGCTCGTTGCCGACGGATTCAGGCGCGACATGCTCAAACGACGCGCGTACCTTGCGCACGGCGTCGGCATGGGCCCCCGCCTTGTGCGAAAAGGCCGCCTCGCCCACATAGGGTTGTGATACATCGGGAATGGTATTGACGATTTCGGCGACAAAAACGGAAACGGACGTCAACATCTGGATCTGGTGCGCCGAAAGCAACGAGATATCGCGCTTGAGCTGAAGGTTGGGAATGATCGTACACAGATTGGCATTCCCACACCGTTCGCCGAGCCCGTTAATCGTGCCCTGCACCTGGTTTGCCCCTTCGATCACGCCAAGACATGAGTTCGCCGCCGCGCACCCGGTATCGTTATGCATATGCACGCCGAGGTCGCAGGAAAAGGCCGCCCGCACCTCCCTGAATATACGCACGAATTCATCCGGGAGCAGGCCGCCGTTGGTGTCGCACAGCACGAGACAATCCGCACCGGCGTCGCGCGCGGCAGCGAGGGTCGCCAGGGCGTATTCAGGATTGAACCGGTAGCCGTCGAAAAAATGCTCGGCGTCGTAAAATACTTCGTCCGCGTATTTTTTGAGATACATCACGGTGTCGTGGATCATGGCGATATTCTCAGAGCGCGAAGTGCGCAGCACTTGGTCAACGTGAAGGTCCCAAGTCTTGCCGAATACCGTGATCACCGGCGCTTCACTGGCCACGAGCAGGGGAAGAAACGGATCATCGGCCGCGCGAACACCGGGACGTCGCGTCGACCCGAATGCCGCTATCCGGGCACGCAGCTTCTGTTTGCGCACGCTCGCGTAGAACTCCGTATCGATCGTATTGGTGGGATTCGGCCATCCTCCCTCGATATAATGGATACCCAGATCATCGAGCTTTCCGGCGATACGGAGCTTGTCGGCCAGCGAGAGATGCACGCCAAGGCCCTGATTGCCGTCGCGCAACGTGGTATCGTACAGGGTAACTTTTTTGTTTTTCATATGGTGGCGGTTCGTGAACCGCCTAACGCCTTTCCGGGCGGCATGACGCCGCC
>JAFGOU010000343.1 GCA_016926315.1 Chitinispirillaceae bacterium | reverse complement strand
TTTCGGCGCCCTTATGCGAAAATTCATCGTTACCTACCTGCCGCCGGGCTCCATTGCGGCGCCTGATGTAGGCATCGCGCTGTTCAGTTTCGCGGTTTGTACCATTATCGGCGTTACCTGTTCGCTCTACCCGGCGCTCAGGGCCGCCCGTATCGTTCCCATGGAGGTACTGAGAAATGAATAACCAGACCGTAATACAGTTGACCGATGTAACAAAGGTGTTCCACCGCGGGTCCGAAGAGGTGCATGCCGTGGAACACGCCTCTTTTTCCGTTGCCAGGGGTGAGTATGTCGCCATTGTCGGACCGTCGGGATCAGGAAAAACGACGCTCATGAACATTATCGGTTGCCTCGACCACCCCACCACCGGGATGGTTTCGGTCAACGGGATAGAGGTGCGGCATGCCGGTGAAAAACAGCTTACCCGCGTCCGGCAGACCTCCATCGGATTCATATTTCAGCAGTTTTTCCTGATACCGACCCTGACGGTCCTTGAAAACGTGGAGCTGCCATCCCTCTTCGCTCATACCAGGGTAAACGGGCGGGGACGGGAGCTTCTGGAACGGGTGGGACTCAGCCACCGGCTCTACCATCTGCCCAGCCAGCTTTCGGGCGGGGAGATGCAACGGGTCGCCATTGCGCGGAGCCTGATCAACTCTCCACCCATACTTCTGGCCGACGAACCGACCGGCAACCTGGACTCCCGCAACACCGAGGGCATCATGTCGCTTTTTGAAAAGCTCAATGACGACGGAATCACGATCGTGGTCGTGACCCATAATCCCGATCTTGTAAAACGTTGTTCAAGGAGCGTGCACATTGAAGACGGCATCATTAAAAAGTAATCTGGCTTTTATGCTGATGTTTTTTGCCGGCGTGCAGATCGTCCCTGCGGCGGGATTTCTGTCCCTCGACGCTGATGCACGGTATGTCAACACCGATTTCTCAACCGATGACTTCGCGCTTAAGACCCTCGGCGTGGTCGCCCGGCAGGTGATTGCCGACGAAACCGCCGATCGCTGGGTGTTGTACGGCCAGCTCGAAGTGGTGGAGGACTTTGCCCGGGCGGATTTTCACCAGTTGTACGCCCAGTTCAAGGGGCCGATGGGGAAATGGAACCTGTCCGCCGGAAGGCTCCGCCTGCCCTATGGCCTCCTGACCGGATATTCCACCGACCATGTCCCTTTTGCCGCACTCGACCACTACACCATCGGAATAGAAAGCGACAACGGGCTGATGGCCTCGGGCTCCATCGACAGGGTCAGTTATGCCGTGGCCGTCACCCAGGGAGCCGGCATTTTCAAGGGATTTCCGGAGCAGGGGCTCCTCACCGGAAGAGTTGCCGTGGCGTTCGGCGAAGCAGAGGAGATAACCATCGGACTCTCCGGCGCCGCCGGTCGGTCGGAGCTTTTACATGGCGCAATGCCGGTGCAAAAACGGATTAAACTCGGGGCAATCGATCTTCTGGGAAACGTGGGCAGAACGCTTTTCAGAAGCGAACTGACCGTCGGAAATCAGGAGGAAAATGTCCAGATTGCCGGTTTTGTCGGGGCCGATTTCTCCGCACTCTCCTGGCTGGAACTGAATTCTGCGGTATCGGCAGTGCGCGAAGCCGGCGTGTTCCATCACGCCTGGGGATTTGTCGGCACCACCTTCACCACCCCTTACATCATGCTTAAAGGAGGGTATAAATATGTCTATTATGGCACGATCGACCACCAGGTCACTCTTATGGTCTATAAGCAGTTTGCTTTTAATTTTTAGCGCATTGGGCATACCGGCGCAGGACATCTATTTATGCGTCTGGCGGAATCCCGAGCGCACCATGACCAGGATTTTCCCCGAAGCAAAGGACTACAAGACCGTCAACCATGCGCTCACCGCTGCCGAACGTACCGCCATCGAAGCAAAACTGGGGTTTGCGCTCCTGCCCGGCCAGCGCGACCAGTTCCAGTATTTCGAAATGACCGGCGAGGGCGGAAGGGTGATCGGGACCATCATAGCGGCGTCTCAAAAGGGCGAGTATGGCGCCATTGAGTTTGTTTTCGGCATGGACACCACCGGTATCATCAAGGGTATCTACGTCCAGCGCTCCCGTGAGCGTGACGTACGGTTCAAGGATCGCGGGTTTCTCGATCTGTTCCTGGGGAAAAACTCCGGCAGTATCGCCCAGGCGTATAAGGGACCGGCAACTCTCGGCACCACAGCCGTAATCCGGGGATTGCAGAAGGAGCTGGTGGCCTTCGAAACGGTGACCGGAAAAGGGAAATAAATAAACCGGTGCGAAAAGGCGGGTCGCAGATTATTTTGCTATAACGCCATCGAAAGCCCCCGGAAGCCGGTGCTCTGGGGGTAACTTAATTTGTTTTACTCCGACAGCGAAAGAGACGCATGGAAATCTGTCCGCTCGAGCCGTCCGGGACCAGCGGCCATAAAAAACGTCAGCAGATGGCCGAATTTGTGGTCACCATCGGCCTGGTGTTCAATGCCTTTCTTGCCGCGATAAAGCTGACCGCCGGAATCGTAGGCAACAGTCAGGCGCTGCTGGCCGACGGCGTCAACTCCGTCTCCGACGTAGTGTACTTTCTGGTGGTAAAATTTTTCGTCAGGCTTTCGGGTAAACCCGCGGACAGCGATCATCCCTACGGCCACTACCAGTACGAAACCATTGCCGCGCTCGTGGTCGGCGCATTTGTCATCACTACCGGACTCGCGATATTCTGGGACTCCGTGAATACGGTATTCAACCTGTTTACCGGTAAAGAGGCTGATACCGTGATAAGGTCGTTTACCCTGTACGCTGCGCTGGGTACCATCGCCATCAAGATCCTGCTCATGCTGCAGGCGCAGAGGACCGGCCACCAGACCCGCAATCTCGCGGTTATTGCCGTTGCCAGGGACCACCGGAACGATATTTTCGCATCGACCGGTGTGGCTACCGGCATCCTGCTTTCCATGTTCGGTATCAGGTGGGCTGACCCGGTGGCCGGCGCTCTCGTCGCTATTGTGGTGACAAAAACAGGGTTTGATATTCTTCGGGAGGCTGCCAACGACCTGATGGACAGCGTTCCGGGAGACGAACTGTCGAAGCAGATTCGGGAAGCGTTGGCCGACGAGAAAAGCATCGAGCAGGTCGAGGAGGTCCACGCCCACCGGTTCGGCCCTTACCTGGTGGCAAACATAACGATATGCATCAACGGATCGCTGACCGTGTCCCAGGCCGATGTGATAGCCACCAACGCCGAAGCCAGATTACTGCAGCAGATCGACATGCTGCGCAAGGTATACGTGCACACGCATCCTGCCGACCGGTGCACCCTGGACCAGCACAGGAATCCGGGGATCAACTGACAGGCCGCGTCGCTTCCAGGCGGTGTAACTCAATGGTCACGTGTACAAGGTCCGGAATCCGGGCCAGCCGCGATTTATAATCCGCAATGGTTATATCACCGCTGCGAGCCACGGTTATGATGCAGGAGTACTTTGACTGTGCAACCCGCCATACGTGAAGGTCGCTCACTTTGGTGGTTCCGTCCATCTCGATTGTCCGCTTGATCTCCGAAACGATCGGGGAGTCCATCTCCATGTCCGTAAGTATCCCTGATGATTGTTTAAGAAGCCCCCAGGTCCAGCGCCAGATCAGCAGAGCGCCAACGATCCCCATGAGCGGGTCGAGCGCTACAATCCCGAAGTATTTGGCGCCAAAGAGCGCGATAATCGCCAGAACAGAGGTCAGGGCATCGGTAACCACGTGCACCAGCGCTGCCCGAAGGTTAAGGTCGGTATGTGCCTGGTTATGATGATGGTGAGTGTCGGCATGAGCGTGCGAACCTGCGGAAAGAATGATCGCGCAGGTCAGGTTGACGAGGAGCCCGACAATTGCCACGACGATCGCCTCGGTATAGGCAATGGGCAAGGGATGGATCAGCCGTTCGATGGACATGACCACCATCGAGAACCCCACGATTCCGAGGATGATCGCGCTCGTATAGGCCCCGAGGATTTCCACCTTCCAGGTGCCGAATGCGAAACGACGGTCGTGCGCATACCTCCGGGCCACGGCATA
>JAFGOU010000030.1 GCA_016926315.1 Chitinispirillaceae bacterium | reverse complement strand
GACTGGAACATTTCGCGCAACCGGTACTGGGGGACGCCGATCCCCCTGTGGCTCTGCGACTGCGGCCGTACCGTCTGCGCCGGAGGCCTCGACGATCTGCACACGCTCGCGGGCAACGGAGATGCGTCGAAAGGCCGCGCCCTTCACGCCCGGGCGGCACATGAGGTGGAGGAGATGGTCAGGAGCGGGTCGCGCGAACGGTGCCTGCGGCACTCTATCGACCCTTCGTGGGCGGAACGGCTCGAACAGGTCTCCATCAGCCCGCTCGACCTGCACTGTCACGTGATAGACCGCCTCACCATCACCTGCCCGTCCTGCGGCAAGGTCATGAAACGCACGCCGGAAGTGCTTGACTGCTGGTTTGAATCAGGATCCATGCCGTACGCGCAGGTACACTATCCCTTCGAGAACCGGGAGTCTTTCGAAAAGAGTTTTCCGGCGGATTTCATCGCCGAAGGGCTTGACCAGACGCGGGGCTGGTTTTACACGCTTACCGTGCTTTCGGCCGCGCTGTTTGAAAAGGAGGCGTTCAGGAACGTCGTCGTCAACGGCATCATTCTTTCCGAGGAGGGGAAAAAACTTTCCAAACGGCTAAAAAATTACGCGCCCCCGGAGCAGCTGCTGGCCACGCTCGGGGCCGACGCCCTGCGCCTTTTTCTTGTCAACTCTCCGGCGGTAAAGGCCGAGGACCTGCGGTTTTCGGAAAAGGGCGTCACCGAAATGGCGCGCGCCGTGCTCCTGCCGCTCTGGAACGCCTATGCATTTTTCGTGACCTATGCCAACGTCGACGGCTGGCGGCCCGGGAGCCTGGAACCGCCTGATGGCGGCACGGAACTCGACCGCTGGATCGTTTCGCTGCTTAATGACACGATCGGCATGGTCGATCGTGAGATGGAGCAGTACAACCTGTACAAGGTCGTGCCGCTGCTCACCGATTTTATCGACAATCTGACCAACTGGTACATCCGCCGGAGCCGCCGGCGCTTCTGGAAGAGCGAAAACGACGCAGACAAGGAGGTTGCGTACCGGACGCTGTACTATGTGCTGGTTGAGTTTGTCAAGGTTATGGCGCCGTTCCTGCCCTTCTGCACCGAGGCGATCTATCGTAATCTGGCCGCCGGAAAGATCGCCGGCGCGCCGGAGAGCGTCCATCTGGCCTCCTACCCTGTCGCGCGGCGGGAGCTGATCGTTGAAGACCTCGAAACCGCGATGCGGCTCGTTCGCGAGGTGGTGGCCATGGGAAGGGCGCTGCGCAGCAGGAATACCATCAAGACCCGTCAGCCGCTGGCCGAATGCACGGTCATCATGCGCGACGAAGCAAAGCTCGCGCTGGTACGCACCATGGAAACCCTGGTACGGGAGGAGCTCAACGTCAGAAAGGTGGCATTCGACACGAACGAAGAGCGCGTCGTCGCCCTTTCGGCGAAGGCGAACTTCAAAAAACTCGGAAAGGCGCTCGGGCCTAAAATGAAGGAGGCAGCGGCCGTCATCGGGGCATTTTCTCCCGCCCAAATCCATGAGCTTGAGGCCGGCGCCACGATCATGGTGGCGGGACACCCGCTCTCCTTCGACGATATCGAAATCCGGCGCTCCCGTCATGAGGGAGTGGAGGTGGAGACCGGCAGCGCCATGACCGTTGCCCTCGATACCATTTTGACGCAGGAGCTGATAGACGAGGGGTTGGCGCGTGAATTCATCAACCGCGTGCAGAACCTGCGCAAAGAGTCCGGGCTCAGCGTTACGGACCGGATACGGGTGGTCTGCGCAACGGAAAACAGGGTGTTGTCCGGAGCGCTCGAACGTTTCTTGGCGTATGTCACCTCGGAAACGCTTACCGTGGAGCTTTCCTTCGGCGCAGTGCCGCAGGGAATGATGGGAGTGGATGTCGAGATCGATGGTATCAAAGCGAACATCGGGATTGCCGTAACCCGGTAACACCTGTTCCCCGGCCGCGCCATGAACCTAGCAAAAACAGTGCGGAATTCCCTGTTGTATGCATTCGCCCGGACTTTTTATTCTCTTGTACCGCTGCTTCCGCGCAAGGCCGGTCTTTGGTTCTTTGGTGCGGTCGGAACGGCCGTTTTCCTTTTTCCTCACCGCGAAAAAACCCGCACCCTTGATCACCTGCGACTCGTCTATGGCTCCACATGGCCTGAGCGCAAGATCGGAAAGACCGCGCGCGCGGTATACCGGGAGCTTGGGAAGAACCTGTTCGACGCGATCTACCTGTCGCGCGCTTCAGAAGAGCGGTTCAACAGGCTCGTGAAACATGACGATATCTCCGAGTTCAGAAAAGCGTACGATTCCGGCAGGGGTGTGGTGGCTATCACCGCCCACACCGGCTGTTTTGAGATGCTGCTTCATTTTGTGGCGCGCAGGGGGATGCGCTGTTTTGCCATCGGTCGCCGGATGTTCGACCGGCGTCTCGAAAGCCTGATCCGCTCGGTGCGCAGCGGGAAGAACATCGAATACATGGGCCGCGACGAAGGTACCCTGAAGATACTCCGCCATCTGCGCGAGGGAAAGGTGTTCGGGGTCCTCATCGACCAGGACATCAGAGTTGAGGGGATATTTGCCGATTTTCTCGGCAGGCCTGCGAACACGCCGTCCGGGCCCATGAAGATTGCCATGAAATTCAAGACTCCGGTGGTGGTCGTCACGACCGCGCGTCAGCCTGATACCACCCATTACATTTACCTAAACGGTCCGCTTGAACTTAGTGATACCGGAGATTTCGAGAAAGATCTGAAGGTGAATGTGCAGAGAGCTAATGACTTGATAGGTAAAACAATAGAACGTCATCCCGAGCAATGGGTCTGGATGCACCGTCGTTGGAAGAGGCAGCCGGATGTGTCATAGAAAAAAAGGTTCTCAACCGTATGGTTGAGAACCCCATAAAAAACATGCTAAAAAGACCGGCTAAAGATGAAGAATCCGTGCGATGACCTTGCGTTGTCCCCCAACCATGCTGCACGCAAGGTACATTCCTTTTGCTTTTAGGCGATAGACAAGCCGGGTTCCCGCTTTTTGCGTAAACGAAGCGATGACCTTACCATTGTAACCTACGATTTCAATACTTCCCGCATCTGTTTTCGTAAGCGGGATTTTTACCCATCCATTATGCGTCACGAAGGTGCGTATCGCATAAGGGGCATTTTTACCCTTGCCTTTATTCATCTTAACGCTTACTATCGAACCGGTGTCCGGAACAATGATGGCAGCCCAGTCCAGGTTCGTTTCAGCAGGCGGGCTGCCGATGGAAATCGCCGAACCTCCGACGATTTGGTTCCCGCTGGTCACCTCTCCCCCGGTCCGGGGATTATACCACCAGACCCGCAAAGAATCAGCGGAGCCCGTGAGGTCGAGGTTCGTCGTTCCTCCATTGGGCAGATAAATCACGAAAGGATGCCCGCCGGTATAGGACATGCAAAACGCCTCGGGATTTGAGACAAGCGTGTCGCTGCTTACCTGCATGGGCAGTTGGGAGTGGCCGATGTAGGTAAGAAAGAAATGTATCGCATGGCGATTGTAATCCCACAGTTTATCGCGACCCCTGAAATCCTGACAGGTAAGATCAGCCTGCGATCCGAAAAAGTAGGACACCCCCGCCCCCCCGGCCATCAAATTCCCCCATAATACCTGCTTGCGAATATCGTCCTGATTCGGCGTACCGGTGGATCCCTCCACGGGCACTCCGGTCGCTTTCGGGAGCTGATAGTCGCTGGTTACGTGCCAATACCGCATTGCAATCCACTTGGATGAGTCTACCCATTTCCTGGTTTCAGCATGAACGGCGTTCCAGTTTGTCTGAAGGGAAGGGCCCGTGATTACCGATGACTCGCCCTGCAGCGGCGTGTAGGCGGCGTTCTGGGTACCGTCAGGGACCGAAAGGATAATCGGCCTGCCCGGGTAGCTGTAGGGATCGATTGACCACAGGCTGTTCGCCATGGCGATTCGTTGTGCCGTGGTTTGGCTGTTTTCGTCCCCAAGAGTCCAGAATAGACCGAGGTTATGGCTGAAACGGGCGACAAGCTCACGATAGTAAAGTTTTCGCTGGGGCCCGACATCCCCGTTGTCGAGGAGGTTCTGGTTGGCGGCCAGTTGGGTTCTGAGTTCAACAACCACCCCTTTTTGGTTGGCATGATTAAATACCGTCTGCCATTGATCGAGCTTGGAGCAGTCGAAGCGCGTAAGGCTGTCAGGAGCGATATAGGGGAAGACGTTGTTGTCGGTCCCGCCGACAGTCAGCGTATTAAAAGAGATCGTGTTGACTCCCTTTGCCGCCAGGTAATTAATGGCGCCGATGATGCCCTTGCCCTTCTCGCCGCTGCCCCACGTTGCATCACCCTGTTGCCAATCCGCGACATGATTGGCCCACGTTTTACGGTACGTGCCTTCGGGAGTATTGTCAAAATCCGCATAATTAAGGAAATTTGAAGGTGAAGAAACGCCGCTCTTCATAAAAATCAGTTTTTCGAAGGAGTTTTTTACCTGGACAAGGTACGTTTTATACTGATCATAATCAACCCTTCCAAGGCAGCGCAGATCCGGTAGCTGCTTATCGCTTTCGTCGGTCAAATTGATCGTACCCGTGTCGCCGTGTATCCCGGCTACCGGCGTGCCGGCGGCCGTGTCGCCGCTGAGGGCAATGTTTTTACCTTGTCTGAAAATAATCCGATATTCATGTGGACCAAGCCATTGAGGGGTCCAATGCGCCTTCCATTTGTTTCCCGAGCTCGCGCCGGTCTGTCCCGCATTGCCGTCAGCGGCGAAGTATCCCGGTACCATGTAAATCTCCGCGCCGGAAAGCATGTATTGGTAGCGCACTATAAAGAGAAAATCGGTAAAGGGATTGGGATCCCCTGTTTCGGAACATTGGGGACCGGTAACGACGAAGGTGACCGTCTCCCGCACCGTATTCGTATCCCCGGTTATTTGAATGTTCGGATTTGGCGCGGCAAAAAGCGACTGAAAAACGCCTGCGGTCAAAAAACACAAAACAACTAACAGTGTACGCATCCCACCCTCCTTCTTTAATTTGTAGGGATTATTAACTGTCTCAAGAATATCTGCACGTCATTGTGGAGAGGAACGGTCATTTCGAACCCGCGAAAGCGGGAGAGAAATCCCTTTACCATAATGAGATTTTTCTCCTGTCCTGAGTTACTGTCGAAGGTTCACTGCGTTCGCAAAATGACATGTATGATATCTCGTGCATGCTATTATGAGACCGTTAATAAATTAATTTGTGTGACAATAAATTAATAAAAAGTTCTTTCTTTCGCCAAATTAAAACCGCCTGTTTCAATTTTCCCGACACTTTTAAAAAATTGATTTATATTTGAAATATAGTATTTGGGGGAAATTGAGTCGCTCTTTCTTGTTTTTAAATCGAGTGAGAACCGTTCTGCGTTACACTGCAATGTGTACGTTATACGCTAAAATTGACAAAGAACAATATGACCATTTCAAAAAGGGAGGGATGAGTATGAGGGGGACATTTTCATTTTTTACGGTGTTTATCGCGCTGACCATCGTAGCGCTATCCTGTTCGACAGCGACAGCATCGGCGCCCACCCCGCCGGGAGGGTATTTGGTACATCCTTTTAAGGCGTCACAGGTGTCGCTCTCGACAGGCGTTCCATGGAAAATCGCGGAAACGCGGGTCACTAATTATTTAAAAAGTACCATTAACGTTAACAATTTCTTGTATGCTTTCAGGCGGCAATACGGGCTCTCCGTCAGCGGCATGCAGGCCTGCGGCACCTGGGAGGCGCCGAATTGCAAGTTGTGCGGCCATGCGACGGGCCATGTATTGAGCGCTCTCTCCATGAATTACGCCCTTACCAAGGATGCGACCGTGCTGTCGAAATTGCAGCAACTGGTGAGGGGTCTGGATACCTGTCAGAGCCTTGCAACCAGTCGAGGATTTTCAGCAGGATGTTTGAGCGCATCCGGCGAATGGCAGTTTCCAAAGCTTGAAGCGGGCGCGGGGTATAACGCGACGGATGGCGACTCTTCCGGCGTCTGGGCGCCCTGGTATTCGCAGCACAAGCTTCTTCAGGGATTCGTCGACTGCTATATCAATGCCGGCGACACCGTGGCCCTGCGCGTGGCAAAAAACATGGGTACGTGGGCCTACAACCGTCTGAGCAAGTTGTCGTCCAGCACATTGGCGAGCATGTGGTCCAGGTACATTGCAGGAGAATATGGAGGTTACAACGAATCGGCCGCCGAATTGTACATGGTGACCAAGGATTCGATTTACCTTAAACTCGCCCAGCTTTTCGACGATAATACCACCCAGGGCGCATCGCTTACCAATCTCTCCGCCAACACCGATCGATTAGGTAATACGCACGCCAATATGTATATGCCTAGGATTATTGGCTATTTGCGAATATATGACGCTAACCTCACGCCTAAATATTATAATGCAGCCTATTATTTCTGGGACATGGTATACTATCACCACATTTTCTGCCATGGCGGATGTTCAACGGTCGAGTCGTTCACCGGCAGGGATGCGATAGCCTCGAATATCCAGGTTTCACGATCATGCGAGACCTGCCCCTCGTTCAACCTGTCAAAACTGTCCAGATTCATGTTTTACCATAATCCGCAGGCAAAGTACATAGACTATTTTGAGCGCGTCAACACGGCGCAGCTCCTGTCGAATGCGAACATAACCGGAGCAGCGGCATCCGCTTCAATGCCGTTCGCCTGCTATATGACCAATGTGAAATGCGGCGACTCCAAAGCAAGCGGCGGCGATGACTATAACCGCTCCACGTACAGCTATACCTGTTGTGACGGCACCGGACTGGAATCGCACGTCAGATATACCGACCCGATTTACGCGTATGCCGGCGACACCCTTTACGTCAATCTTTTTTTTGCCTCGAGGCTCGACTGGACGGAACGGGGAAAAACCGTGACCATAACGAGTACCTATCCGGCATCGGATACGGTAACCATCACCGCCACGGGCGCGGGAAATATGCCGCTTAAAATAAGATCGCCGTGGTGGGTGCGCCGGCCCGTTCAGATCTGGGTGGACGGGGTCCAGCGTCATATAGGCCCGGTCCGGCCGTCAACGTACTTCAAGCTGGATGCAGGCCGAGGATGGAACGGCAGCGGCACGGTCAGGCTGGTGGTCCCGCAGACGCTTTGGTGCGAAAAAACGCCGGATGACGCGACCAAAGGATCGATCTTCTACGGCGGCCAGAACCTGTACGGAGCAACCAATGTCACCTCCTTCCAGTCGCTGAATTGCGGCACTTTCACAAAGAGCTCCGGTTTGACATGGACGGCCTCCGGATTCACCTTCAAGCCCTTTTACAATGTCGCGTCGGATTTTTACAGCCTGTACTGGAATGTGACGAATATACCGGCGAACTGGCAGGATACCGTGCTCGATACCCAGGACGATCCCCCGGTGGCAATACATCCCGCCTCTTCGATTTTGAAGAGCCTGGAAGCGGCGCCCATGGTAACGATTCACCACTCGCAGATCCGTATTTCTTTCTCATCTTCATTTGCAGACGCACTGCCCCTGCGCGCTCAGTTCTTTAACGCAAAAGGAGCTAAAATTGCGGACTTAAAGGGGATGTTACACAAGGGTGCCAGATCAGTATTCCTTTCTAATAAAAAACCAGCGTCAACATCAGGAGTATATATGTATATTATTGTTGCTGGCTCACGTGTATATAAGGGTTCGGTAGTGGCTAATAAGTAGTGCCCGTCCGGAAACCCCTGAATTTTGACATTCGTCATTCCGGCGAAAGCCGGAATCCAAGGTTTCTGGCCGTTTTCGCGAGCTGGATACCGGCTTTCGCCGGAATGACGGCCTTGTGACTGAGAGGGTTTTCGGACAGATACTAAGTAGTTTTATACCAAACACAACGGGCAAATAAAAATGTCATGGTATGAAATCGTGGCATTTTTACGGAAAACGCATTTCATAATCTCCCTGCAGGGGGAAGATGTTTTTATGGCTATTATGAAAAAATATGTTATATTTATTAATATATTCGGAAGAAGGGTGGATTCTGAGTTACTACGATTAAATCATCAACAATTACAAAAGGGAGGGTTGGTATGAAGAATACCAGTGTAATTACTACGGTTTTTTGTTTTTTTGTTGCCTTCGCACTATCGACAGCATCGGCACAGGGTCCGGTAGCTGATCCCTATAAAATATTCCCTTTCCCAGAGCAGCAAGTGAGGCTTTTAAGCGGCAGTCCGTTTTATATTGCCCAAACAAGGGCGGTTAATTGGGCAAAAGCAATCAATATCAATCAGTTTTTATATATTTTCAACCAGGAATACGGCCTTCCCATAAGCGGCATGTCGCCGCCGGGCGGCTGGGAAGCTCCAAACCAAAAACTGCGGGGACACATGACCGGCCATACCTTAAGCAACCTGGGCCTGGCGTATGCTGCTACCGGCGAGGCAACGATAAAAACCAAAATGGAGCAGCTCATCAATGGTCTTGATACCTGTCAAAAGCGGGCAACCATTGAGGGGATGTCCGCGGGATGCCTGAGCGCATACGGAGAGGATCAGTTTACCGCACTGGAAAATGGAGGAGGATATCCTAATGATTGCTGGGCGCCCTGGTATACGCAGCATAAGCTTCTTGCCGGGCTGCTTACCTGCTACAAGTCTGCGGGTAATGCGAAAGCCTTGGACATGGCGAAGCTCATGGGCACATGGGCCTATAACCGTTTGAGCAAAGTATCGGCCAGCACGCTCCAGAGTATGTGGAGCAGGTACATTGCGGGAGAGTACGGGGGGTATAATGAATCGGCCGCGGAACTCTACATGGTTACGGGCACTGAAAATTATAAAAACCTTGCCAAGCTTTTTGACGACAACAGCACTACCGGCGCTTCGCTCACCAACCTCATCAACAACACCAACCGGCTGGGCGGCACGCATGCAAACATGTATCTGCCGAGAGGAATCGGCTATTTGCGGACGTATGACGCCACCAAAGAATCGAAATATCTTACCGCCGCATCCAACTTTTATGATATGATATCCCTTCACCACAGCTTTTCCATAGGCGGGCACAATGCCAATTCGAGCAATTGTGAAGCGTTCATGAGCAGCAATGCCATAGGCTCATCAATCGGGCTGACAAGAACCTGTGAGCACTGCGGCACGTATAACAGCGCAAAGTATTGCCGATATATGCTCTTTCACAATGCCGAAGAAAAGTACGCGAATTTCGACGAACGTTGGAGCATAAATCATCTCCTGGCCAACGCCAATATACCTGCCGGATCCTCGGGATCAACGCCGCTCTCTTCCTACATGACCGAGGTAAAGTGCGGAACGACCATTCACGAGTGGCAACAGGGTACGGGATATACCTGCTGCTACGGCACGGGCGTTGAAACGCACCTCAGGTACAAGGAAGGCATTTATGCTTATAACGGCGATACCCTTTTTATCAATCAATTCATCCCTTCGCAGCTTACCTGGCCTCAGAAGAATGTTACCATAAAGATGGAAGGCAGGTATCCTGAATCCGATACGTTAAGAATCACGATTACACCCACCAATCCGATCAGGATGTTCGTAAAGGTCAGGGCGCCGAGCTGGGTCCGCCGTCCCATAGGGATTGCGGTCAACGATACGGTCCGGCACCAGGGACCGATCAAGGGCGGCACTTACTTTGTGCTGCGCAGGACGGCGTGGAAGCCGACCCAACCGGAAGTGGTCAGGCTGATCGTACCGCAGACGCTCTGGTTCGAAAGGACGCCGGATAATGCGAATGTCGGCAGCATTCTCTACGGTAATTGCGTGCTGGCGGCTAAGACCTCTTCGACGAGTTATCAGAATGTGAATGCCGGCACGCTCACCAAGTCGGCGGGATCGGCTTTGCAGTTCACTTCCACTTCGCCGGCTCTTACCTTCGTTCCTTTTTACATGGTGGGTAGTTCAGCCTACAGTATCTACACCAACATTAGCAGTATCCCCGCTTCATGGACCGACGAGGTGCTTGACCAGGTCAACGATCCTATTTATCCCTATGATAATGACGGCGTCGACATAAGAGGGGCAACCTCGTCGAAAACCCAGGGAGTTGCGGTCACGCCTGCGGTGAAAATGTCTCAATCGCAACTCCAGCTCACCTTCACGTTTCCCTTTGCGGAGGACCAGAACCTGCGTGTTCAGCTCTTCAATGTGCAGGGCGCGAAAGTGGCGGAACTCGATGGCGAATTGAGCAAAGGCATGCGCACGATAGCGCTCGGATCGCCGAAACCAATGCTGTCCGCGGGAGCATATGTGTGCAGGATAAGCGTCGGCGGCGAGAGTTTCCGCGCTCCGCTCGTGTACGAAAGGTAACGTTGCTCCGGTAGGAAGCTGTTTTTACAGGCGCCGCGATGTGAAAATCGCGGCGCTTTTGTTTTTGGTTCGTCCGGCAGAGCAGGGAATAGTCAGCAAGGAGTGGTGCCTCGGAATAATATGGTGCATATTTCTTCCGGTCCACCGTTATGTATTTTCCTGCTTTCATTTCGCGCTTTCAGAGAAACCGCCCAGGAGTATTCCGCTGATGCAGATACAACAGAAACCCAGAAGCGAAAAACCGCCGCGACGCATCCAGGAAGTGGCGAGAGAGCTCGGGTTGGACAGCGAAGCGATCTATCCGATAGGCCGCTACATCGCCAAAGTGCCTCTGTGCGAGCTCGAAGCCCGTAAAGAAGCGCGTGACGGAAAATTGATCCTTGTCTCTGCAATGTCCCCGACCCCGCAGGGTGAGGGAAAAACCACCATGACCATCGGCCTGGCCGACGCGCTGCGTTTCCTTGGCAAACGCTCATGTATCTGCATCCGTGAGCCGTCGCTTGGACCCTATTTCGGCATCAAGGGTGGCGGTACCGGCGCCGGAAGATCGCAGGTCTGTCCGTCCGAAGCGATCAACCTTCATTTTGTCGGTGACATGTATTCGGTGGAAAAGGCGAACAACCTGCTCGCCGCCCTGCTCGACAACCATCTGCAACATGGCAATTCGCTTCAGATCGACCCACGCCGCATTGTTCTGCGCCGTGTGATTGACCTTAACGACCGCGCATTGCGCGAGATATTCATCGGGCTCGGAGGGGTCAAACATGGTATTCCGCGCAAGGACGGATTCATGATCACCCCGGCGTCAGAGGTGATGGCCATTCTTTGCCTGGCTGCTGATTATCACGATCTGGGCCGGAGGCTCGGCAATATGGTGATCGCCTATACCTACAAAAGGGAACCGGTACGCGCGCGCGACATCAAGGCGGTCGGCGCCATGCAGGTGCTCCTGCGTGACGCGATCAATCCGAACATCGTGCAGTCCCTCGAAGGGACGCCCGCGTTCGTCCATGCGGGACCGTTCGCCAATATCGCCCAGGGAACGAATACCGCCCTGGCCACCCGCATGGCGCTCAAAGTATCCGATTACGTGGTGACCGAGGCGGGCTTCGGCACCGACCTCGGCGCCGAAAAATTTTTCCATATCAAGTGCCGCAGCGCCGGCCTGAATCCCGCGGCGGCGGTTATTGTCGCTACGGTCAAGGCCATCGTCTGGCATGGCGGGTTTTCGGCCAACGGCGGGTTGGGCAACCTTGCCAAGCATATCGAGAACATCCGCCTGTTCAATGTGGAACCTGTTGTCGCGATCAACCGGTTCGACGGTGATTCGGCCAAGGACATCAGCGTCATCGCCCGGTTCTGTGAAAAACAGGGGGTGGCTGCGGTTGCGGCCGACAACTTCCGTAAAGGAGGCAGAGGCGCGGCAACACTTGCACAGGTGGTGGTCGATACCGTGCAGAAGAACCGGAAAAAGAGGGTGAAGTTCCTCTATTCATTAAATGATCCGCTGGAAAAAAAGATCGCGACCGTGGCCGTGAAACTGTTCGGCGCGCAAGGGGTGGACTTCGACGCCAAGGCGCGCGGAGAGCTCGCGCTCATCGAAAAGAACGGGTACGGCAACCTGCCGGTCTGCATCGCTAAGACCCCGCTGTCGCTCTCCGATAATCCTAAACTGGCCGGCCGTCCGAAGAACTTCCGCATTACGGTAAACGAACTGCGCCTTTCCGCTGGCGCAGGTTTCGTGGTGGCCATCTGCGGGAGCATCGTGACCATGCCGGGATTGCCCAAAGTACCGGCCGCGGTGAGAATCAGGATATTGCCGGACGGAAGGGCCGTGGGGTTGACGTGAGGGATTGGTGCATGCCGCGGTTCCGGTCCGGTCGATTGACCGCCGCGGTAGTTCTGTCAGATCTTCCCCAGCGCCTTGTTCTCCACCCATCCGCTGAGTCCGGTGGGCAGGCTGACGAGCGACCACCCTTCGATGGATTTGCGGATAAGGAATTTGGTGCCTTCGTGCGCGGTAAAGATGATTTTCGCGCCGTCCGGTTCGTTTCGCGCGTCGATGGACGGTTCAAGGAGGATCGCGTGTTCGACCTTTTCGGCCTGGTGGATTTTAACGCCCATGGAGAGGCCGCTGAACAGGAGTGCGAGCGACAGCAGGGAGGAGGCGTAAATGAGCCAGAGCCGCCTGGTGCCGCGCGTGAACAGCGCGGCTGAAACCAGAAGGGAGATCATGAGGAGCAGTAAGAAACAGAGCCAGAGCTGCACGTGCAGGGGTATGAAAATATGGAGCTGCCAGAGCATGGTTTCCACAAAGCCGCGTTCCGGTTCCGGCACACGGTCAACGATGTTTGAGGCAACGAACCGGATGTTTGCCGCGATGTCCCTGTCCGCGGGATCGAGGCGGGCGGCTTTTTCGTAACAGAGCCGGGCATAGCCTGCTTTTTTATTGCGGTAGTAGGCGTTGCCGAGGTTGAAGAACACGGTTGGCGAGGTGACGCCCGATGCCACTATTTTTTCGTAAAAGACGATGGCGCTGTCGTACTGCTGCTGCGTGTAAAACTGGTTGCCCCGTTCCAGCCAGAAATCGACGGGCGCTGCGATGGCGGCGAGGGGCAGGATGAACAGGGCAAGGAACAAAGGCAGCGCGGTGATCGTGCCGGGAACAGCTTTTTCCCTTTTTTTCGCGGTTTTTTCGAGACCCGTAAGGAACGTCGTCGCTTTTTCAAGCACGGTTGTCCGGGATTTTTCGTCAAAAGCCGCGCCGCCGAACCGGTAGGAGTCGAGCTGTTCGACAAACGAGGAGAGGTCATTGACAATCGCCGCTTCGGCGTGGCGGTCCAGCAGCTCGTTTTTGAGTTCCTCGAGCGTACGGCCGGTGGCGGCAAACCCGAACTTCTGGGAGATATACCGTTCAATGGTGTCGGCGATGCAGCTTAAAAAGTCCGGGGTCTTGACGCTCATGCCCTGTTTTTTCAGGCGGTCGAAGGATCCGCAGGCTGACCGGAGCGCGCGCTGGCTGACCTGCTGTGCCGCGTTTTTCTGGCGGTGCCGGGATTGGAACCGGTAGAGGAGCGAAGCGGTGACGAGAAGAAAGGGCAGCGTATAGAGAAGCAGGAAATGGGGTTCCCGGTAGGGCTTTTCAGGAACACTGCGGAGGCGTGTGTCGGTTTTAATATACCTGATGTCGCTTCCCACCTCCCTGATCTCCTCCTGCGTCATGTAGCGGGTCTGCGGTTTGGCGCCCTTTTTTCCTTTTGTCACAACGATCGAGAGCGGGCCGCTTGACGCGGTCTTGTAGACGCCGTCGTAGGGGTCGAAATAGGAGAGGGTCAGCGGCGGCAGGGAAAGGGTGCCCTCCTCCTGCGGGATGAGGAGGTACCGGTAACTCTTTTTCGTGCTGATGCCGGCGGCGGTTGTATCGACCTGCACGTGTTTCTCCGGGGAAAAGACTTCACAAGAAGGAATTACCGGCGCGGGAAGTTCGGCGACATTGCCCGGCCGCGTCGCGGCGTTGACGGTTATTTTAAGGGTGGCGGCTTCTCCGGCCGGGATCTCGGCCGGTTCGATGCTTGCGCTCATGCTTATCCTGCCGATGGAACCGCTGAATCCT
>JAFGOU010000342.1 GCA_016926315.1 Chitinispirillaceae bacterium | reverse complement strand
GAATTGTATCGCGTCAAGAAGATTGGTCTGTTTCAGGTTGCCTGAATACATGAACCGGGTCACGGCCTGAGCCGACGCGCGCCTCATGACGGCGCGCCGACGGAGCAGGAGCACCGTTATGATCCCGCACAGGAGGCCGGTGGCGCCTCCCGCCGCCGCAATGCCGGTGGCACCCGAAAAGATCATCATGATGACGCGGAATCCTTAAGGAAAGTTTCTTCGGAGTACAAAATATAATCTTTTACACGGGCAGCGTTTTCAACTCCTTTGATCCTCTGGAGCCGCCGCAGTATCTGCTTGAGCTGGTTGCGGTTGTAGATTTCTATCCTGAACATCCCCTTCGCCTTCTGGGCCACGGTCTTAATGCCGGCATCGGAGACATTGGCGCCGAATTCGGTGAATATCCTCGTCACTTCATGCAGAAGCCCCGGGCGGTCTGCGGCCGTCAGTTCTATCGAAACCACGTATTTCTTCTTTTCTCCCTCGTCCCAGGCGACCTCGATGGCGCGCTCCGGATCCGAGGAGAAAAGGACCGCGTTGGCGCAGTCTGACCGGTGCACGGAGATGCCGCGCCCCTTGGTGACAAACCCGATGATCGGGTCGCCGGGGATCGGATTGCAGCAGCGGCCGAACCGGACCATCAGGCTGTCGGTGCCGCTTACCAGAACGCTCGGCGAACGCCGGGTAAGCGAACCGACGAGCCGCGACACGACGCTTGACGGGGTCACCCGGCGGACGAGCTTTGTCTGAAAGTAGGACGTGATCCGCGCCGAGGGGATCTCCCCGCTGCCCACCTGCTCGAAGAGGCGGTCGAGACTCCCCACCCCTATCGACTGCAGGAGCCCGGCCACGGTGTCCGAAAATGGCGTCGTCATGTGCGACCGCCGGTAGGCGGCCTGGATTATTCTCCTGCCGAGCTCGACGCTCTCCTGGCGCCCGGTCGTCTTGAGCCAGTGCCGGATACCGCTTCTCGCCTTCGGGGTCCTCACGTCCCGCAGCCAGTCGATCGACGGCTGTTTTGAGGCGGAATGCAGGACTTCAACCGTCGCGCCGCTCACCAGTTCGCTGTTGACCGGTTCGATCCTCCCGTCGATCTTCGCTCCGATGCAGTGCAGCCCGAGGTCGGTATGCACCGCGAACGCAAAGTCGAGCACCGTCGCGCCTTTGGGGAGAGAGATAAGGTCGCCCTTGGGCGTGAACACGAAGATCTCTGCCTGAAACAGGTCTATCTTGAAAAATTCGAAAAACTCCGAGGAATCGGTCAGATCCTTCTGCCATTCGATCACGTTTTTGAGCCAGGTTATCGCATAATCGTCCTTGCTCATCTTTTCTGTTCCGCTTTTGTAAAGCCAATGCGCCGCGATGCCGTCTTCGGCCGTATGGTGCATCTCCCAGGTCCTTATCTGCATCTCCACGATCGTGCCCTTCTCGCCGAACACCGTGGTATGGAGCGACCGGTATCCGTTGGACTTCGGCGTGCTGATGTAATCCTTGAAGCGGTCCTGAAGGGGCGTCCAGAGCGAATGGATGATGCCGAGCGTATGGTAGCACTCCCGGACCGAGTTGACGATGACCCTGATGGCCAGAAGGTCGTAGATCTCCTCGAACGGCTTGTTCCGCTGCTTCATCTTGCCGTAAATGCTGAAGAAGTGCTTCGGCCTCCCCACGATAGTCGACTCGATCTTCTCCTCCTCCAGGCGGCGCCGCAGGGGGATCGCGAAACTGTCGATGACCGCCTCGCGGTCGTTGCGCGAGGCGACCACCTTGGCGACCACCTCCTTGTACTCCTCGGGGTGAAGGTGCTTGAACGCAAGGTCCTCGAGCTCCAGCCGTATTTTCGCCATGCCGAGCCGGTGGGCGAGCGGCGCGTAAATGTCAAGCGTCTCCCGCGCGATCTCCTCGATCTGCTCCGGTTCCAGATATTTGAGCGTGCGCAGGTTGTGCAGCCGGTCGGCGAATTTTATTATGATGACCCGCAGGTCCTTGGCCATGGAGAGGAGCATCTTGCGGTAGGTCTCCGCCTGGCGTTCCCTCGTCGACGCGCTTTGAAAAGACCGGATCTTGGTGACGCCGTCGACGAGGAGCGCAATCTCCTCGCCGAACCGTTCCGTGAGCGTTTCGCGCTGCACGGCGGTGTCTTCAAGTATGTCATGCATGAGTCCCGCCGCAATGGTGGCCGTGTCGCATTTCTGTTCTGCGAGAATCAGCGCCACGGCCACGGAATGGGCGAGATACGGCTCTCCGGACTTGCGGACCTGGTCCTTATGGGCGTCCCACGAAAAGCGGAACGCCTTTTCGAGCAGGTCGGCGGCGGCTTTGGGATTGAGTTCCTGCGCCTTTTTTACAAACGCCGCCGCAGCCTCGTCAAGCGAGGCGGAGGGCCAAAGAAGCGTCGGATCCATGGCAATAATATATATGAATATCTCGTGCCGGGGGTCTTCGGGGCTGCAGCGGCGGCCGCTCAGTGCTGCTTCGCTGTCACGCCAGACAGGTCAACGACCGCCTCGGCGATCCGCCGTACGGTCTCCGCGTCAATCGCCTTCTTCCTGACGATCCCGCGTACCGCCGGCGACTGAGGGCAGAAGAGATCGATCTCTTTTCTGTCAAAAACACCGGCGGCTTTCGTTCCGAGAAGCGCCGCAAGGCCGAACAGCACCGTATTGCCGGTGACCATCGGCCCCGAACAGCCGAGAAGCGCCCCAAGCTGCGCGACGGCAAGATGGTGCATGATCGGCAGTTTGAACCGGGAGAGCCACTCCATCTCCGACGCGTCGGGGGTTTCGTCCGCATAAAGATACAGCCCGTGATGGACGGCGGAGGCCAGCGCTCCGACGACCTCCCCGGCCTGCCGGGCGCCGAAGACACGGTAGAAATACAGCGCGTCGACACCTACCGGACGGGCCGTTGCGCCGATACGGTGCTCCTTGAAAAAATGGTCGACTTCCGCAAGCGTCCGCCCGGCAACGGCCCAGGAATCAGCCGCGACGGGGGGGGCACCG
>JAFGOU010000341.1 GCA_016926315.1 Chitinispirillaceae bacterium | reverse complement strand
GGTCATCCTCATTTTTTCTCTGCGCACTCTGCGTATTTCGACAGGCTCAATACAGGCCTCCGCGGTGAAATTGTATTTGTTTCATGGAATTTTTTCAACTCTTCAACAAAATTCATGAATACTCCGGGTTAAACATGTCACATGGTTAGCTTTTATGTCAACTTTTTATGAACTCCTATGGGATGGTAGTGTTTTTCCATACCTTGTTTTGTTCGGCTTGATTTCATTATATTTTCTCTGTGCCCTTGGCGTATTTCGGCAGGCTCAATACAGGCCTTTGCGGTGGGCCGTGCATATTTTAGGTATCAGCCGTCTCAGAATAGTCTTCAACCTTTCCCGAAAATCCGGAAAGTGGAACTTACAATGAAGGGTGGTTGCATCATGAAGAAAATTTTCAGCAGGGCGATGGTGAGGTTGAACGCCACTGCAACGGCCTGTTCAATTCTTTTATTCATGCCGGTTTCAAACCATGCCGCACATACCCTGCCGGTTAAAATTGAAGCGGAATCCTGCGCTCTCAGCAACGGGGCCACGGTTACTACCAATGTCTACGGGACCAGTTATCCCGGTTATTCCGGCAACGGGTTTGTGTGGGTTTCCAACGCAGGTACGCTGACACTGGAGGTCACCATTCCCCAAAACGGCATGTACGAGCTTTCGACAAAATGCTGGATGTATCTTGGAAACAAGGGTGACACCCGGCTCCAGGTGGTCAGCATCAACGGCGTTTCACAAGGTAATTTTTACATTCCGAACAATGGCGACTGGATTGACTACAGTTTCGGCTTTACCTACCTTGAGGCAGGTACGGCTAAAATTGAGATCGGCACCTCAGGAAGCTGGGGGTTCATACTGTATGACGTCGTATCCTTCGACCATGCCAACATGCCCAGACTCAAGGTTTCTGCTGCTCCCTGCGATGCGAACGCGACATCCGAGACAAAATCGCTCAAACTTTATCTTACCGGCGTATACGGCAATCATGTCATTTCGGGCCAGCAGGAAATCTACGGCGGCGGAAACAATGGCAACATGGAGCTCGAATTTGACTATATCTTCGGCAAGACGGGCAAATATCCTGCCATCAGAGGTTTTGATCTGATGAACTACAATCCCCTGTACGGGTGGGAGGACAGTACCACGTATCGCATGATCAAATGGGTGAAACAGCGCAACGGTATAGCAACGGCAAGCTGGCATATCACGGTGCCGTCTGATTTTGCAGGGTATACAATCGGCGATACGCTGAACTGGCAGCGATGCACCTATAAACCGACCGCCTCCTTCAAGGCTGCCAACTGTCTCGATAAAACCACCAAGGAACACGCCTATCTGATGCGCGCGATCGACTCCCTTGCAAAGCAGCTCCTCATTCTTCAGAACGCAAAGGTCCCTGTTCTTCTGCGCCCTTTCCATGAAGCCGAAGGCAACAACAACACCGACGGTTCAGGCGCATGGTTCTGGTGGGGATCAGGGGGCGCGGAGGTGTTCAAACAACTCTGGAAACTTCTTTATACCACCCTGACCGTAAACTACGGGCTTCATAATATCCTCTGGGAAGTAAATCTGTATACCTATGCGAACTCGTTTCAATGGTATCCGGGAGATGATTGTGTCGACATCGTCGCCTACGATAAATATGAAGGGTCTCCCCATTTCTGGAAGACCAGCGCCGCGACAACGGTGTTTTTAACACTGGTTAATTATACCAAGGACACCAAAATGGTGGCGTTGACTGAAAACGACATCATCCCCGACATTAAAAACATAACCAATGAAGGGGCCTGGTGGCTCTATTTCTGCCCATGGTATGGCGATTTCATCATGAGTTCGACCTACAACGACCCTGTGCTTCTCAGCACGATCTACAACAGTGAAAAGGTGATCACCCTCGATGAACTACCGGCAAACCTTTACGGACTGACGCGAACCATCGGACCGGGCAGCAAAGGGCGGGCAACGTTGAAACCGCGGAAATTCCGCACGCTCCTGATAACAAACAGCAACGCTTCGAAACAGCTTTCGGGCGACAAGGGCCTTTATTCGCTGTCGGGAAGAAAAATTAAGGGGCAAAGCACGCCGACGAGATTGAAAAACGGTATTGTTATCAAGAAACAGGAGTAAGGTACCGGGCGCTTATACGGGAGCTGGTTGGTCCGTGCGGTACAACAGGGTCAGTAGAGTAGCTCATTTACCCGGCAGGGTAAACCGCTTGTTAAAAAGCGGGTCCGCGACCGCTGCGGTTTCGGGTGAGCCTCTGGCAGTTTCAAAGGGAGTGGCATACACCTCTTCTTCCTCAACTGCATAGTGCATTTTTCGCTGGCCGCGGATGAATTGCTGGATGTACGGATTGCGCGATTTCCTGATTTCACCCGGCGTGCCGGTGAAAATGATTTTCCCCTCGTGGATCATGGCGATCCTGTCGGCGATTTTATAAGCGGAGCTGATGTCGTGGGTCACGACGATGGAGGTCATCTGAAGCCGGTCGCGGAGGCCAAGGATCAGATCGTTGATCTTGTCGGTCATGATCGGATCGAGCGCCGAGGTGGGTTCGTCGTACAGCATGATCTCCGGTTTCATGACGAGCGCCCGGGCTAGCCCGACACGGCTGCGCATGCCGCCGGAGAGCTCGGAGGGCATCTTTGTCTTGAAGATCTCCTTGAGCCCGACCATTTCGAGCGATTCGCCGATGATTTTTTCGATCTCCTGTTCCGACATTCCGGTGTGCTCCCGCAACGGAAACGCCAGATTTTCCCCCACGTTCATTGAATCGAACAGCGCCGCGCCCTGGAAAAGAATGCCGAACCGCCGCCGGTGCCGGTTGAATTCCACCGGACGCGTGGTCGGCGAAGAAATAGCCTCGTTTTCGAGCCTGATCAATCCTCCGTCGGGAAAGATGAGCCCGATGATGTGCCGGAAAAGAACCGTTTTCCCGCTTCCCGACTGCCCGATGATGCAGAGAATATCACCCTTGTTTACTTCAAGGTTGATATCGTCAAGCACGACCTGGTTGCCGAAATGCTTCTTTAGATGCTCTATCGAGAGGAGTGCCATGAGTTTTTATAATACCAGTACCGCGATGATAAAGTCAAATATGAGAATAAGGATCGCCGAAACTATGACCGCCTTGGTGGTCGCCTCGCCGACTCCTTCAGCCCCGGGTTTTGCCTCGAACCCGAAATAGGCGCCGGTGAGCGAAAGGATCGCGCCGAACACCATGGTCTTGAAAATCCCGACGAAAAGATCTATCGGGGCGAAAAAAAGACGCAGTCCCGAAAGATAGCTGTGCAGGGTGACATCGACCGTAAGAAGAACCGTGACGATGGAACTCAAAAAGCCCACCAGTTCGGCCCAGATAACGAGTACCGGCAGCATGACCACACAGGCCACGGTCCTTGGAACGATCAGGTACCTGATCGGATCGAGGCGGAGTACCTGCATGGCGTCAAGCTGCTCAGTAGTTTTCATGGAGCCGATTTCCGCGGCAATTCCCGTGGCGACCCGGCCGGCGATTACCATTGCCGTTATCACGGGCCCGAGTTCGGTGATCATGGTTTTGCACACCAGCACGCCGAGATAGCGCATCGGAATGATGCCCGACATCTGGTACACCGCCTGGATGACCGTTTCGGTACCAAGGAAGATGGCGATAACGGTCACGAGGGCCAGCGATTCAATCCCCAGACCGAACATCTGCGCAATGGTGAGATCGGGATTTTTTACCAGCAGCCAGCTCCGCGACGCTGTCTTGCCCGCAAGGCTGACAAAGCGGTAAAACCCCCGGAAAAAAAGACCTCCGCTCCGCCCGACTGAAAATGCGGCCTCACCGGTAAGCGATACGATGCGCAGGATTCCGGTCAAAAGCCATCAGCTCCTTCCCCCACTCGTTCGGTCAGGTTCTCAAACCGCGCATAATCCTTTACAAAAGCCACATTGACCGTGCCGATGGGGCCGTTTCGCTGTTTTCCGATAATGATTTCAGCGACCCCTTTTATACTCTCATCCTCCTTATTATACACTTCGTCACGATAAACGAACATGACAAGATCGGCGTCCTGCTCGATGGCGCCGGATTCCCGGAGGTCCGAGAGCTGGGGGCGGTGGTTGCCGGTGCGCTGTTCCGGCGCCCGCGAGAGCTGGGAGAGCACGATGACCGGCACGTCGAGTTCCTTTGCCACGCCCTTGAGCGAACGGGAAATCTGCGAAATCTCCTGCTGGCGGCTTTCGATCTTGCCGGTGGATCCCATGAGCTGCAGATAATCGATGATAACGAGGGAGAGGTTGTTCTGCGCCTTGAGCCGACGGGCCTTTGCCCGTACCTCGAGCACCGTGATGCCTGGAGTGTCGTCGACAAAAATCGGCGCTTCGGAGAGCGGCCCGGCGGCGAGCGAAAGCCGCGGGTAGTCCCTCTTTGGAAGTTTGCCGCTGCGGAGCAGGTGCATGTTCACCCGCGCCTCGCCGCACAGCATGCGCTGGGCAAGCTGCTGCTTTGACATTTCCAGCGAAAAAATGGCGGTTGCATGCTTGTGGTGGATCGCCGCGTTCATGGCGATGGAGAGGCTGAACGAGGTCTTGCCCATCGACGGCCTTCCCGCGATAATGACCAGGTCGCTTTTCTGAAGGCCGGTGGTCATCTCGTCCAGTTCGGCAAAGCCGGTCTGGATTCCCTGGAACCCCCCCTTGGCGTAGCCGTCGATCTCTTCGAAGGTCCGGGGCAGAAGCTGGCCCACGGTCTCGAAGCGGTTCTTGATGCGCGACTCGGCGATATCGAACACCCTCGATTCTGCCTTGTCAAGAACCTCCTGCGCGTCGAGATCGGTGTTGAAACAGTCGGTCGTGATTTCGGCCGCGGTCGAGATAAGATTGCGCAGCGTCGCCTTCTCGCGCAGTATTCCGGCGTAATGCTCGATATTGGCCGAGGTCGCGATGCTTTCCGCCAGCTCGGCGAGGTAGGTCTCCTCCCCGACCGCCTCCAGCCACTGCTTTTTTCGAAGCGCGTCCGCCAGGGTGATGACGTCGATGGGAACGCTCTTTTCGAACATTTCCTTCATGCACATGAAAACTTTGCGGTTGGCGCTTGCGTAGAAAGCCTGTTCGTCGAGAAACTCGAACACCGTTGACGCAGCGTGGGTGTCGATCAGCATGGAACCGAGAATGGTCCGCTCGACATCGAGCGACTGTGGCGGAATGCGGTCGGTAATCGCCGGTGAAGCGCTGCTATCGCGAAGTGCCATCGATGGTATTCCCCTTTATAAACTGCAACGCCTTTTTAAAGTCCTCTTCGGCCGGTTTCCGGTATTCGTCGTTGCGGAGAAGCGCCGCCGGATGGTAGGTCACCAGCGCGGGTATTCCGCGATACTCATGCATCCTGCCGCGCAGTTTTCCCACGCCGTCCGGCAGTTCCAGGAGCGCGTGCGCCGCGACCTTTCCCAGGAGCAGCAACAGACGGGGTGAAATGATTTCGATCTGCTTCTGCAGCAGGGGGAGGCATGCCGCGACTTCGGCGCTGCCGGGCGTCCGGTTGTCCGGGGGCCTGCATTTGAGAACGTTGGTTATAAATACGTCGTGTTTACGGTCTAATGCAATGGCCTCACACAGGCCGGTGAGAATCCGGCCGGCTGCGCCGACAAACGGCATCCCCTGCTCATCCTCGTCGGCACCCGGCGCTTCGCCGACGATCATGAGCGGCGCGCTCACATTCCCCGCGCCGAACACTAATTTCCGCCGGGTTTTCGCAAGGGGGCAGGCCGAACATCCCTGCCGTAAAAGGACCGCAAGCGCCGCCCGTTTTTCCTCATGAGATAAAACAGCGCCGTCGGCGGCACGGGAGGGAACCGCGACGGCGGTAGGCTGAAGCTGCATAACGCCGGTCAGCTTCTTCACCCGGGAGAGGCCGCCTGCCTTCCCCGGGGACGGCGGCGTCACGGCGCCGGTTCCGCGCGTCTGCTTTTCAGGAAACGAGCGCATGCCCGTTCCCCGCGGTTTTTCCGCCGCGGCAGGAACCCGGACGGCCGCCGGCCTAAACCATCCAAGGATCGTCCCGGCCTTCATTCCCGGCGGTAAAACGATATCCGGAAGGGACAGCTCCTTCTGCTGCCGGACATATGCGGCAAAAAGAATTTTTGGATCCATGAAATCAGCCCAGGAGCCCGGCAATCCGCTGTATGATAAGACCGGCAGCTTCTGTTTTTGCCATAACCGGGAATTTTTCGACGCCGCCCTCGCTGCTCATAATACTGATGCGGGTATCGTCACGTCCCAGCGACTGATCAACGCGGTTCAGGACCATGAGGTCGCACTGTTTTTCCTTCATTTTCCGCTTTGCCGATGCTTCGTCATGTGATGTTTCAAGCGCGAAACCGACCAACATTTTTTTGCCTTTTCTCCCCCCAAGAAGGGCGGTGATGTCCGGGTTGGCGGTAAGTGCAAGGGTGATCCCGCCGTCAATCGAGCGCTTTATCTTTTTTTTCCGCGGCACGGCGGCCCTGAAATCGCTCACTGCCGCCGCCATGATGCAGACATCCGCCTGCGCGAACTCCCGCACCAGGGCATCGCGCATCTCAAGCGCGGTTCTGACGGGCACGATGCGCGCCCCGGCGGGAAGCGGAGATAGCGCCGGACCGCTGACCACCACGACCTCCGCACCCTGCAGGAGCGCGGCTGAAGCAAGCGCCGCTCCCATCCTTCCCGACGAACGGTTGGTAATCACCCGTACGGGATCGAGCGGCTCTTCGGTCGGGCCCGAGGAGATCACTATCCGTTTTCCGGTCAACGGCCCCTGCACCGGGACCAGTGCGCCGAGAACGAGGCCGGCAATCTCTTCCGGTTCCAGCATTCTTCCCGGACCGCTTGCCCTGCAGGCCAGCTCGCCCTCTCCGACGGGCAAAACCGTGATCCCGTGTTTTCCGAGCGCCGTGATATTTTCCTGTGTAACAGGGTGCCGCCACAT
>JAFGOU010000340.1 GCA_016926315.1 Chitinispirillaceae bacterium | reverse complement strand
TTCAACCGGCGCCACCACGCAACCGGTCACCATCGACTCCCGGACCAGTCTTCAGGGATCACTGACCGTCACCATACATGCGGAACAGCCGACAGTCAACGGCGTATCGGCGCCGTACCGGGAAATCGCCGCACTGGTCAGCTGGATCGAAAACAGCGGTTCGAACACCCCGTACAACGAATCAGTGAGGGTGGTAAAATGGCTCGCCAACGTACAACGTCAGTAATGGTGCGCGGATTCACCCTTGTCGAGGGCCTGGTAACGGTTGCTGTGGCGTCGGTCATCGGCACCATTCTTGTCACCATGCTGCAAATGAACGGCCAGTGCACCTCAGATGGCGCTCTTAACGCAAAGGTCCAGATGCAGTATGAGACCGTCATCGCACAGATCAGCGCCACGGCGCGCCGGGCAAACGCCATTCTTCCGCAGGACGAAAGCTGGCCGCCCATCTGGAATATCGATCCGCTTTCAACCGGCGCGATAATGATGTTCAATGACAACGGCGCAGCCATAGGCGGCTACCGGGTCAACGGCATAGCGCTTCAGGAGTACATCGATGGCTCCTGGCAAAATTTCAGCAACGGGACCGAGGATATTCAGGTGGTTTCCGGAAGCGCCTTTGCCCTTTCCGGGGACCGGAAATGGCTTACCGTGAACCTGAACGTATTTGCCGTTTATTGCGGCCGCAAAGACACCGTTACCTCGAAACAGGAGGTGCTCCTATGCCGAAACTGAACAGACCACACCCCGGGCAAAACGGTTCCGTTCTTGTGGGAGCAATCGCGCTTATCGCCCTCATGGCGCTCATGAATGCGGCCTTTATCCAGGTAACCAGCGGCAGCCTGGGCAGGGAGCTCACCGGTATCGGGAATGAAAAGGCGTTTCAGGCGGCGGAATCGGGTATCTGGATCGGCGCCCGCTGGCTGCGCTCGGTCAACCCCGCGCTCTGGCAGACGCTCGGGAACCACCATCATCCCTTCGGCGATTATGTATCCATCGACGGCATGGACGTGCATATCGACATCGCCGTTCAGGTGATTGCCGGCGTTCCTGTCGCATCGATCAATGCCGAGGCGTATCGTGATCCCTCGGGAAACCATCTGCACAACGCCGCCACGTTTCAAAAACGGGTCAGGACCGCCGATGTCAGGCCGCAGACCTATGGCACGTTCTGCACTTTTTTTAACAGCTACCAGTCCGATTTTCCGTTTGATCCGACCAAAGGGATCAATGTATGGTGGGGGTGGAGCGGCCGTACCTTTACCGGTCGTTTTCATATGAACGATTGTTACATTAAGCTCAATCCCAATGCCGAACCCGGGGTTGGAAGTTCGCCCGTGGTGTTTAAAAATGGTCTTGTCTCGGTGGCCACGCCCACCGATCCGGTTGTACTCGCCGATTATCAGAAGAATTATACGACAATGAACGGCGGACAGCTCGGCAGCTTCGGCAACAATTTCAACAGCGGCGTCTGGGCCAACGGCTGGACGGCAAATCCGCCAACGATCAACCAGTTGAATCAGGTATTCAGGGACCGGTACAGCTCGAATTTCGACCAGGTCGCCATACCGGCGGCGCAGATGAATGCCACGGCCCTGCTCAACAATCTCTCCCTGCCGGTTTCCGATAAAATCGAACTTCCCGCCTCATTGGACTACGGAGAGGAGCAGGACAAGTACCGGCCCACGCTGATCTTCAACGGTACGAGCGCGACCTACCACTACCGGTCAGGCTCCTCCCGCCTGAGCGCAACCTATAACGACATCAACGGAAAAATTTTCTGCAGCCACCACAATCTGAACGTTTACGGAACCGTACAGGGCAGGGTAACGGTGGCCTCCGACCCGGGGAAAAGCATTCTGCCATGCGGAAACATCGTGACCTCGGATTATAATCCCGCCACCGGCGTGATTCCCGCATCGTCGCCCAACATGATCGGGCTTGTCGCGGGAAAGCACATCAGGTTCAACAACCAGTGGAAGCGTTATTTTGCCGGTGACGCGTCGTCAACGATGCGGAATGTCTCTGCCCTGACCACAAGCGGGACCATGCACCTCAGCGCCTCGCTCATGGCCATCGGCCAGACGACCATCACCGACCCGTCGACGGGTGCGACTGCCGTGGAAAAGGGATCGGAGTACTGGGACCTCGGTCATGCCGTCATGTACAGCCTCAACCTTTACGGCAACCATATTCTTGGAGCCTATCGCCCTGTCGCGAGCGGCTGGCATGGCATCTCGAACGGCGGCTGCAATGGAACGCAAACCTTTACCCATGACCGCCGCATGGTCACGGCCAACCTTCAGCCGCCGGGATACCCTCAGCTCAACACGGTCAACGGGCTCTGGATGCTGCGTATCAAGGGGTGGAGCGAAGAGAACCTGCTGTGAAATGCCGGGCATGATCCGGATACTCTGACACGATACAATGCCGTTATTCAGTCAGCCGGTCGGATCGGCCGCGACAATCGAACACGCGGACGAAAGCATTTTTAAACGGTGCCGCCGGACCGTTCTTTTTTCCACCAACCTCCGCATTCGTGGTTATATTATAAGGACCTTGAGGGATGGTGAAAGGAGACGGTATGAAGGTATCGCGAAGATCGTTCCTTAAACGTTCAACCGCAACAACCCTGTCGCTGGCAGTGCACGGCGGAATGGCCATGGCAGGGCAGATCCCGTCCGGCATGTCCGCGGGACCGGGAAACAAGTGGCCCGGGCGCGTGGTGGTTAATTTCAATAAAAACGCGATCAGCGGAACCTCCACGCCGGTCACGGCGGTCATTCAAAAAATGGTCGACGACGCCATCCTCCGGCTTACCGACCAATCCACCATCGGCGCCGCCTGGAAGGCGCTTTTTCCCTCCTCCCTGACCGCGCAGTCGAAAATCGCCATCAAGGTGTTTTGCGCCGAGCCCAGAGTTCCCTCCCATTGGTCATCCGTCAAAGCGATCACCGACGGCCTGCAGCAGATGAATTGTAACGGAGTCAGATTCCCCGCGGCAAACATCGCCCTCTATGAGGGCAACGCGTCCAACCGGTTCTCCGAAGCGGGATTTACCGCCGCGAACTTCCCCGGAATCAGCCTTGAATACTGGGCGGCCGGCAGATTCGTCACGGGCGGCGACGGCGCTTTTTCCAACAGGGCATACGCTCCGACCCTTAAAAACGCGAACTTCCTGATCAATGTTTTCAGCCCCCGGGGGCACAGCATCGGGTCGACGTTTACGATCGGATTCAAGAACCACTTCGGCACCTATGAATTGAATACGAACAAAACCGGCGACCTTCACACCAATGCCGCGCAAAACCTTCGCGACATGAATTGCACGGGCCCGATTTTCAACAAGACCGTTCTCAGCGTATGCAGCGGCATTTTAGGCATGAATGAAAGCAACGGACCCATCGGCACGCCTGACGTTTATTCAAATTATTCCAAAACCATGGATCCGGCCTCGACCTGCCAGTGTCCGGCCACGATCATCATGAGCACCGACCCGGTCAGTTGCGAAATGCAGACGATAAAAATGATGCGCCTGAACAAAAATCCGGCGGGAAAATTCGGCGTGAGCGATATGCCGACCTATTTGCGGGCGTCCGCGGGCATCTCAGGCGCGCTGAGCGGCACGGTATACCATATCGGGGTCATCGATGAATCACAGATGGACGTGCGCCGCATCATCAACGGCACCACGGCCATCAACGGACCAGCCGTTTCGCCGGGAGCCCGGGCGCCGTTTGGGGTGACCGTATCCGCGCTGCCGGGTCACGGCTTCACGCTCATGGAATACCGGGTTCCCGCCGGTTGTATCGGCAAAGAGGCTTCCATTGCGATTTACTCCCTGAACGGCATTCTCCTGCGCAAACAGTCGCAAACCGTTCTCGGCGCGCTCAATCATTACGCGTGGGACAATAAAGACCAGGCAGGGTCCGACGTTCCGGCGGGACACCATATCGTGCACGTGGTGTCGGGAAAGACAAGGCTGTCCGCGCGTTTCTTTACCGGCAGATACTAGTTCCGCATGCCTTTGCAAACGGTCAAAACCTCGGTATCGGCGGCGGTTTCACCTGGTGTGTCCTTTATCGCCTGAAAATAGGCCTCCTTTTGCCCGTCGGTCCATTCCGGCGATATGCCGTTGATGATCTCCATGCCTCCCAGAATCCCCTCGGCAAACGCCGTGCTTATTGAATCGTCAAGACGGCCGTTATTCAGGGCGTTCAGTGAATCGAACCGCTCCTGCGAACGCTTCTCCGCGAAGGTCATCTGATCGCGGGAAAACGGGGCTATGATGACCTTCTTATCGAAAAAGTTCCGGTTCTGGTATGTTTTTTCCACGGACATGGACTGAATCATCGATGAGCAGGAGCACAGGAAGACGACGGGGATGAGCAGGAGCACCGCATTTCTCATGAAACCTCCCCGCAAAAGGGCACGTTACTTATCAGGGTCGAGAACGATGGCACCGTTGTTTTCCGTAGTGTTCCCTGCCGGATTCCTTTTTCGGGAAGACCGCACCAGGGCCGGCATTTCGCCATGCACCGTGTAAAATAGCAAATCCGTTACCACGCTGTCAAAGGTGTCGACGGCAACCTGCGCCGCAGCCTTTCGCGAGAAACGGAGCACGAAATCACGATTGGACGAGTTCATACGTCCCGCTGTCACAGTTGAGCGGCATGCTGAATCCGAGAGTCACGCGGGCGCTGTCACCAGTTGAGACCACCGGGGCTATGGATGTTTTTCTTGACAAACAATTTCGATCAGCGCCGATC
>JAFGOU010000339.1 GCA_016926315.1 Chitinispirillaceae bacterium | reverse complement strand
GTGCTTGTCTAGTGCCATTTGTCAACCTGTTGTGCTCGGACTAAATAAGTCCACAAGATATAGATGTCAAAGAACCTGAATAGTTACTTCATTTCCATTATTCCCGTCAGCATTAAATCGAAGATCCTCCAAAATCAGATCACCTTCCGCAGCGCTCAACAACAAATCCAAACACTCAGCGAATACCCGCAAGTATTTTTTAACCATGAACAAGCATCTCTACACCGACCTGCTCAACGATGTCTGCGTCAAACACGCTGCCAGGGAGTGCCTGCATATCAAACGCGACGGCCGGTATAGGACCTGGACCTATGCCGATTTCCGGCGGGACCTGAACAAACTCTCCTCGGTGCTGAAAAAACACGGCATAGGCAAAGGCGCAAACGCGGCGGTTATCGGCGAAAATACTCCGGAATGGGTCATTGCGTTTCATGCGATAGCGCTCACCGGCGCCTGTGTCGTGCCGATCGACCCGAATTTTCCGGCAACGGAAATCGAATCGATCATGACCCTGACTGAATCAAAAATCGTATTCTGCGCTCCCGTGTACCTACCGCTTTTCAGAGCGCTCCGCAAAAAATTGTCGTCACTTGAAATGATCGTCGTTATGTCTCCCGGCTTGACCGGCGACGAACCGGATTTCCACCGGCTGGTAGCGGATGGCGATCCTGATTACGACGGATTCGGCGGGACCTTCGACCCCAACGACCCGATGGCGATCATTTTTACCTCGGGAACGACCGGCAGGCCGAAAGGCGTGGTCCTGTGTCAGAAAAACTACACGGTTGTCGGCAACCATGCCATAGCGCGGATGGAACTCACTCATGCCGATACCGTGCTATCGGTGCTGCCGCTGCACCATGTGCTCGGTTTCGCAGCGAGCGTGGCCGGTCCGCTTCAGGGCGGCATGGACATCGTTTTCGTCCCCGCGCTCAAAGGCCCGCTCATTCTCGAAGCGCTGCGCGAAAAGCAGGTTACCATGCTCCCGGCGTTCCCAAAGCTGATTGCCGCGTTTTACGACAACATTCATCTGAACGTCCGCAAAAAAGGCCCGGTGGTGCGCATACTGTTCGGGGTCCTGACCTTCCTTTCGCGCACGCTGGGAACGATTCTGGGAACCGGATTCCGGCGAAAGCTGTTCGGAACCGTCCACCGCTCGTTCGGCAGGAAACTCAGGGTAATCATCTCCGGCGGCGCGGCACTTGGAGAAAAATGCTGGAACGGGTTCCAGACCATGGGATTCAACATTCTTGAAGGGTACGGCCTGACGGAGACCTTCGGCCCCATCACGGTCTGTCCCTTTCGCGATCCACGGCTCCGTTCGGTCGGCCCGATACTTCCGGAAAACGAGGTCAGGATCGAAGCGCCCAATCCGGAAGGAATCGGCGAGGTGCTGCTCAGGGGCCTCTGCGTGTTCAAGGGATATTACCGGAATGACGAGATAACCCGTGAAGTTTTCAACCGGGAAGGCTGGTTTTTGACCGGCGATCTCGGCCGGCTCGACCGCGACGGGTTTCTCTTTCTCTCGGGCAGAAAAAAGGACGTCATCGTTCTTGACTCCGGAAAAAACGTGTATCCCGACGATGTTGAGGATTCTTACGCGATCTCTCCGCTTATCGAGGAGATCGGCGTCTTCGGCATACGGCATGAAGGCCGTGAAATCGTCGCGGCAACGATTGTCCCGGTCAAAGAGCTGCGGAAAACGCTATCCGTTTCACAGGCCACGGCAGCAATGCAGAAAGAGCTGGTCCGGCTCGGCAAGGAGATCCCTTCCTACCGGCGGATTACTGATTTCGTCGTACTCTACCAGCCGCTGCCCCGTACCACCACGCGAAAAATCAAAAAAGCGGAGATCAGCGCCCTGTTCGCCGCAATAAAAAACAACCGAAAAACAGGGCTTCCGGAAGCCGAGCAGCTCTCGGTCATCGATACCGAACTCATGGCGACGCCTGAGTTCAAACGGGTCATGGAAAGCATCATCGCTGTCGCTGAGCGCGTCAAAGGACGCGCCGTCACACCGCGTACCTGCTTTAAAGTCGACCTTGGGCTCGATTCGCTCGACCAGGTCGCTCTTGTTAATCACCTGGAAAACGATTTTTCGATCACCATTCCGGACCAGGATTTCGACAAGGCCGAAACGCTCGCCGACCTGATACAGCTGATTCAGCAGTGTGTATCCGCCGGACAGGAAAACACGGCCCGGAAATAGTCTTTTCCCCACCGCGCCGCCTTATTAATCGTCTCAGAATAGTCTTCAATTCGTTGTTGACGAGACCCTTCGACAAGCTCAGGGTGACAACCGTCGAGTGTGCAAAAAACGATGAATCCTAATATGAGGCGGTTAATAATGAGGTTTATGCGAGTCCATCACCGCAGCCCCATGATCGATGCGCCGACGATGGTCACCACCGCACCGATAATCGCCTCTTTCCGTATCCTTACCCGGTAACGAAGCGCGATCACCGGCAAAATAAGCACCGGCGAAAAGCCTGACAGCGTTGCGACGATTCCCGCTGCCGCATATTTGAATGCCCCTACATAAAAAAACATGCCGATAACCGGTCCGGAAAGCACGCCGCCGGTAAGGCGGCTTGCTACCCCGGGAATGCCGAGGCATTTGAGTGATTTTAAAAAATTATTGCGGACAAGCGCATACGCCACCATGATGACGCCCGATGACACGACACGCACGGAGGTCGCCGCAACCGGATCGATCCATGGCGCATCGATAAATGCCCAGCGCGCGAACACCGCTCCCATGCTGTGAAACACGACGCCGATAAGGGCGATCAAAAATCCTCTTGACGAAAAATGTCCCGGCTCAGCGGTGGTCCCGGCAACCACCGTCTGTTCGTGAAACACGATATAGGCGATACCGCCGACAATCAAGGCAATGCCCAGCAGGATATTCCATGACAGGCGTTCATCCAGTATGATCCAGGCGAATATGACCGGCAGTATCGGCGCAAGCGTGATAAACTGTGTGGTGCGCCGGGGGCCAAGGATGGTCAGCGCTTTCAGATAGAACATATCACCGATGACCAGTCCGGAAAGCCCGGAAAGCACCAGAAAGAGGGCGCAGCGCTGCGGCAGGATAAACACCGCGGTTCCTCCTGCCACGATCGCGTATACCGCCGCAATAGCGCTGATCATCAGTCCGGCCATTCCAAGCCGGAGCACATTCAGGTTATACGCGCCGGTTCGGCGGCCGGCAGCCGCGAAAAAAACCGGCGAAAACGCCCAAAAAACCGAGGCCCCGAAGGCGAGCGCCATTCCAAGATGCATGCCGTTCAACCGGAGGCTCCTTGTTATTGGTAGCGGATTTTGCAGATGACAAGGATCGACACCATGACGAGCGTAACGCTGTTGGAGGCGATGATCGGCCACTCGTTCACCATCATGCCATAGACCAGCCAGCACACGATGCCGATCCAGAACATGAGCAGCATGACGAGGGAGAGATCGCCCGAGGATCTGGTTTTTATGGTTTTTAGAAGCTGGGGCAGGAGTGACGATGTCGTGAGTATTCCCGCGACGAGCCCGATCATTCTGGCGGTGTCAAAAGTCACTTATACCTCCGGGAGATGCAGGGACCGAAGCTCCAACGATCGAAGCGATCGCCGGTTTTGTTGCAGCAAAATATATTGTAGCGGAGAGGTAGTTGTGTCCTTCATTGTCTGCCAGGGAATCGGTTTCGGATCGCTCCCCTTCACCGGCGCCGCAATCGGCTGAGGCCTGTGTTGTTTTACCATCGCCTTTGTTGTATTTTCAAAACCCGTTACCGCAACCACGAACAGCGAGGTCCCCATGTTTGGATGTCATATCGGCAGGCTTTTTCAGGTTTCCGTCGCCGGCGGATCGTATCAGGAAGGACTCACTGCGGTCATTCAGGGCGCTCCGTCGGGTATACTCCTGAACGAACAGGAGCTGTACGGTGACCTGCTGCTTCGCAAGCCCGGCGCCGACGAGCTCTCGTCGCCGCGCAAGGAGCCTGATCTGCCGGTGCTCTATACCGGGCTTAACGCCGCCGACACCATCGAAGGCGC
>JAFGOU010000029.1 GCA_016926315.1 Chitinispirillaceae bacterium | reverse complement strand
CATGAGCGACGTGCTTATAGAGGAAGTTCCCGCGCTCGCCATCGATCGCATCGTCGCGCTCTCGGGCCCGTCGCATGCCGAAGAGGTATCGCGCAACATCCCCACCACCGTAGTCGCGGCATCGGAAAACGCCGGTCTTGCGATGCGCATACAGGAGGCCTTTTCAACGGAATCGTTCCGGGTCTATACCAATCCCGACCTCCGCGGAGTCGAACTTTCCGGCAGCGTTAAAAACGTCATAGCCATTGCAGCGGGCATGTGCGACGGCCTCGGTTTCGGCGACAACACCAAGGGCGCTCTGCTCACGCGCGGCATTGCCGAAATGATGCGGCTCGGCCATAAACTTGGAGCGCAACCGGCGACCTTTTCCGGACTCGCGGGAATCGGCGACCTTATCACCACCTGCATCAGCCGGCACAGCCGCAACCGTAAAATGGGCGAGCTCATCGCCTCGGGACTTACGCGCGAGCAGGCACTCGGACAGATGACCATGGTTGCCGAAGGGGTTGAAACAACCCGTTCCGTCTACCAGCTCGCGCAGAAAAACGGCATTGAAATGCCGATTACCCAGGAAGTATATAAAACGCTGTTCGAGAACAAAAACGCGCGTGCCGCTGCGCGGGATCTCATGGGGCGGGAATCAAAACCGGAATGGTGGTAAAAACGCGCATTGCCGGCTCAACGGGGTCAACGTCCTATCACCTATTGACATTTTCAACCCGGAGTGGTACCCTATGAAAAACCTTGAAACAATAAACGCCGATGGTATGGTCAACGGGAAAAAAACCTACTACTCCATTTCTGAGGTATGCAGCCGGACCGGCCTAGAGCCGCATGTGCTCCGGTATTGGGAGACCGAGTTTCCTCTGTTGCGACCCAAAAAAAACCGTGCCGGCAACCGCGCCTACCGCGACAAGGACATTGAACTGATCCTCACCATCAAAAATCTTCTCTACGAACAGCAGTTTACGATCCCGGGGGCAAAACGGAAGCTCGCCCATGAACGGTCCTCCGAGGCGGAGCAGATGAAATTCGAGCTGACGCCGCAGGGCATGCCGCCCGGATCGCCGGCATCCGTCAACGAAAAACTTGGGGCGGTCAGAAAAGAACTCGGTGAGATCCTGACGCTGCTTTCCGCCTGAATACCGCTACGGGTTCACGCCGCGTCGTATTTCCGCTTTTTCTCCAGCGCCGGCTTGAGCGTTTCCCACACCGATGAGAGCGATGTGTACGAGTTGATGGCATAGTACTGGTACCAGCCGCAATTCCGCTTGCATTTCCGCATGAGCGAGCGCCCGATGGCCGCATCCCGTGTCGCAAGCCACTCCATAAGCCCGGTGGTGCGAAGGTCGGGGCCTTTTTCGTTCAGGATATGGCACGGATAGTACAGGCGCCCGTCGGGCGCGATGACAACGGTCGCCGCTGAACACTTACGGCGGCGATAGGCGTCGAAATACCCTTTGGGCGTGTGTATGGTTTCGGGAAACCGGATACGCAGCTCGCGCAATTTGCGTTCGAGCGCCGCGATATCGGGAAAGTGGTTTTCCGCCCTGTCCATGTGCGCGGCCGGGATGACCACGATGGACGCCCCGCATGCGTGACACCGGCTCACCTTGTCGTCGAGCTTTTCTACCGTGCCGGCGGTCACCACCGTCTGCACCGAAACCTGAAGCGGCAGAGTGCAGATGCTCGGGAGAATTTCAAACAAATCAAGATTGTCATGCCCTTCGTCAATGGAAACATGAAGAAAGTCGATGTAACGGGCATACTCGTGCAACGGGTAATCGACCAGGTCCTTCGCGCTGGTGGTAAAGAGCAGATAGAACGTGCACCGCCGCGCGTACTCAAGAAGTTCGCCGATGTCGTCGCGCAGGAGCGGTTCGCCCCCTTCAAAACTCGTCATAAGCACGGACGAGCGGGAGAGGTTGCGCAAAATGGACTTGACGTCCTCGGTCGACATATCGGGGACCGGCTCTTTCTTGACATTACAATAGGGGCATCCGAAATGGCAGCGGGAGGTAAGCTTGAACGAGGCGTAAAACGGGTATATGGCCTCACGTTTAACGGCGTTTTTAAACAGGCCGTACAGGGTCGGCAGGTATCCGGTGAGTGGAAGTCTTCGCATGGTTCTAAAATGAGTGATTGGCGGCACGCCGGGCAAGTTTCAGGACGGCCCGGTTACTCCATCGATTCAACAACGACCGTTGCCGTTCCGGCGCCGATCATGCCGATTTTTTCCGCAGCGCACAGGGAAAGATCGATGATACGGTTTTTCGTATGCGGACCCCGGTCGTTGACGCGAACCACCACTGAACGGTTGTTGGAAAGGTTGGTCACCTTCACCCGTGTCCCGAACGGCAGGCGGGGATGCGCAGCGGTCAGTTCACGCATGTTGTATCGCTCGCCGCTTGCAGTCCTGCGGCCGTGAAATTTCCGGGCATAGTACGAGGCCTTACCGGTCTGGCTGAATGAAGCCGTTTTCAGCTTATCGTCAGGGGTCGGGAGCGGCGGGTGGTGAACGGGAATCACCCTGGCAGGCTCTTTCTCCCCGGTAACCGAGGCCCCCGCAGCATCCACCGGAACCGCTGTTTTTTTTCCTGACGCAACCGAAGCACGGGTATCGTCCTTTCGCACCGGCGTAACGGAAAACCGCGCGTTGCTGGCACAGCCGGCGAGCAGGGCGACGATGGCCAGAAAACAGAGAATTCGCGGAAACATCACGGTCAACATCAATTCGACAGCAGTTCTCCGCATGAAAGATCGCCTCAACGCTTTCCGCCTATCGCCATCTCCCCGGCCTCCCTTTTCAAGAATTGAACATACCGGGATGAAAATAGTTCATTTCACCTGAGCAGAGGCCGGTTGAGAGGCCTTTTGCACCAGGTGCGCTGCCAGATTCCCAATGACGTGATAACAGATGTATATTTTTCAATCGCATGGACAGGAAATCATATCCATGAGCGTCAATGAAATCATCGGCAACACGCCGCTCGTCGAAATCCGCCGCCTGTGGGACAGCAGCGCAACCGGCGTGCGGATCCTTGCAAAAATTGAATGCTCGAACCCGGGTGGATCGATCAAAGACCGGCCCGCCTATTTCATGCTCAAATCAGCCATCGACGCCGGCGAACTCACGCCCGACAAGACCATCCTCGAACCGACTTCGGGCAACACCGGCATCGGCATGGCCATGATCGCGGCCTCAATGGGGTACCGGAGTAAACTGCTCATGCCTGCGTGTGTGAGCGAGGAGCGCCGCTCCGTGCTCATGACGTTCGGCGCCGAACTTGAACTCACTCCTGGCTGCGACAAGACCGACGGCGCTTCTTGACGGGAAGATCACCTGCTCCGACGACGCCGCGTTTCAGACCACCCGTGATCTCGCCATTAACGGGGGGCTGTTCTGCGGCATTTCGAGCGGTGCGGCCCTGTGGGAAGCAATGGAAGCGGCCAAAACGCTCCCGCGCGGCGCGACCGTGGTCACCACTTCCCCGACCGCGGCGACCGGTATCTTTCAACCGAATTGTTCAGGTCATTCTGCGCGAACTGCCCGCCGTAAGAATTGCGGATTGGGGATTGCGGATTGTGGATTAAAAGGCAAAAACCCGCTGAAACCGATTATAATACCGCTATGTCATAGCACCGGTTCGAAACCACTAAAACAGGTAACCCCTGTCTGTTTTCAATCCGCATTCAATAATCCGCAAAGGTGCTTGTTTTTGATTTTAATATCCGCAATCCGCATTCTACGATCCGCATTTTATTTGGACAGTCCCGCCACCGCGGTTCCGATGATCGGCGCATCGGCAACCTTGACTAT
>JAFGOU010000338.1 GCA_016926315.1 Chitinispirillaceae bacterium | reverse complement strand
AGATGCTCAGGCGGTACGATCCGGCGAAATTGACTGATGGGTATAACCGGCTCCCAGGCGGCGATGAGCTGTTTTACATCTCAAAACCAGGTACCGGCTTGTGGGCGTGGAAGGGCGTTTTCACCTGATTGCGGAATGAAGATTGCGGAATGCGGATTATAGAAAAAAACCTTCACCAAAGTCTCGAGTTTATATTCCGCAATCCTATATCTTCTTCCGGTACTCCCTGGGTGACATGTCCATCGCTTTTTTAAACTGATTGGTGAAATAAGCCGGCTCTTCATACCCGAGGCTGAACGCGATCTCCTTGAGCGGAATGAGGGTGTGTCTGAGAAGCTCGCCGGCCCGTTTGATTTTCATGTTATTAAAAAAGGCTAGCGGCGACTCCCCAAGATGCGATTTGAAGAGACGGAAAAGTTGCGTATCGCTGACGCCGACCGTTCTCGACAAGTCGGAAACCGCAATTTTCTGGTGAAGGTTGCGGCGCATATAGTCTATCGAGGCGTAGAGTGCCGCCGGGTAGCGGGAGCCGGTGAGGTCCTGCGCCACAAACAGCAGGACCTCGAAAGCCAGGAGAGAGAGCTGCGTCACATACCCCTCGGGTTGGTCACGGGTGAGCATGATCGCTCTCTTCTGCAGGGTGGCGAATCGCTGCGGATGCGAGAGAGGACATACGTCGATCTGGTCGATGCCAAGCTCTCCGGCGATCGTCTCTACGATCGGGCCATCAAGCCGTATGAATCGTTTGTGCACATACCCGGCAGGCCCTGGTTCGTAGAGGTGGTTGCCCCCTCTTTTTTTTATGATGATATTCCCAGGATCAACGATGTATTCCTTGCCGTTCTGGACAAAGCGCAGGTTGCCGGCGGTAATGAGCTCGATGCCGAACAGATCGGACTTTTTCCGCGCAATGAGCGCTCCCTTGCGCCAGATGGAATTCCCGACATGGCGTACGATCAGGACACCGGGTTTCAGCCCCGATTTGGTCAGCATCCAGAGCCGCTCGTCGGCGCGCCGGTCCCGCCAGTCGATGACTGAAAGGGTAGGGGTTTCTTTAAAAACTTTGAGAGGCGACATAGGCCCTGGCTCCGGTTGAGTTGCTGATTGTCTCACAATAATGTGCATACCTGCTACAGTACCGGTAGGTTTTCGCGTCATCCCGGCGACTGCCGGGATCCAGTGGAAAGATGCTTAATAAAGTTTTTTTTCCTCTGGACTCCGGCCTTCGCCGGAGTGACGATGTGGAATCAATACATAGACGGTTACTAGTAGCGTACATGAAACGGTATTGGAATTTATTTATAAGTCTCAAGCAATGCCCCGTTCACTCCAGTGAACAGTATCTGACGTGCAATCCAGTCGGATTTTCTTACGCCTGTCGGAAGGAATATAGTTTAGGAAGTGGTAATAGTTTATAAGTTTTTGGCAACATTGCCTATAGATTTACCTGAAAATTGGCATATATTTTACTCATGAAATAAAAACCGGCACCATGCGTTTTTCGGAAGAAATCGATTGGAAGGGAAGTCCAGAAGGTAGTGCCCGTTTACGCGTTTCATCACCAGTAAAAGGAGTCGTTCGTGTTGCAACAGCTTGTCAAACTGTTCTGCGTCTTGTCCGCATCGGCAGTCGCGCTTTTCGGCTGGACCTCCGGCGAAATCACGGTCGACGTGGTCAATTCGCCTATGGACATCAAGGTGTCGGCCGGAGGAAAGACCCTCGCGAACATCACCGCGTTCACCTTCGGAACGGTGAAATACTCCGCTATCACCTCGGTTGCCACCACGGCCACGGCCCTCACCCTTACCCTTTCTTCCAGCACCACGGTCACCATCACCGGCGTGGCGGGTGGTATCAATTTTAAATCGACCAACCCGTCGGTGACAAGCGTCATGCTGACCCTCAAAGACCAGGGCGAACACTTCTACGGCATCACCCAGCACAACATCGCTACCAACCCCGACCTTCGCGGGCAATCCAACATTCAGGACAAGGTCACTGCCTATCAGCGTGCCGATGAGGACGCCGAAGTCTATTCCGGGTTTTACTACACCACACTCGGCTATGCCGGCTATTTCGACAGCTTTGCGTATGGCACCTATTCATTCGGTGTTTCCAGCCAGACGACCATCACCTACAACACCTCGGCAATCAACTGGTACCTGTTTTACGGGCCGACCCTTTCAAAGGTACAGCAGCACTATTTCAAGGTGATCGGCGCGCCGCTCAAGGTTCCCATGTGGGCGTGCGGACCGCTCGTATGGCATGACGATTATACCGGCAGTGCCATGATTCTCGACCATGCGGCGCAATTTAACGCCATTAAAATTCCCTATTCAACCATCTGGCTCGACCGGCCTTATAATAACGGCGCCCAGGGGTGGTCGAACATGAATTTCGAAGGAGCGTTCGCCAATCCCGGAACCTGGATTAAAACCCTGGCCGACGACTATTACGTCAACCTCGTCACTTGGATCATGCCCGGCACCTTTACCGGCACACCGCCGGCAGGCGCGTTTACCTCGTCGCCCAACCAGTATATCGACCTTACCGATCCCGCCCAGGTCACCTGGTACCGGAACAAGCTGAAGACCGGCCAGTACCCTTTCGGCGTCAAGGGGCACAAGCTCGATCGTATCGACAACGGCTGGTCATCGGGCGATCTGCCGGCGTTTAAAGACGGTACCCTCGCGCCGGAGCGCCATAAAAAATACGCGTTTCTTAATTGCAAAATATCAGAGGAGATGCTCCGCGTCGACGCCGCTCTGGGAGACAACTACTTTCTCTTTCCCCGCTGCGCGGTTGCCGGATGCCAGCAGTATACGAGCGCGATCTGGAACGGCGACACCTATGCCGACTGGGGCGGAATGGTCACCAGTATCGGCAACGCCTTCCGTGCCGGTATCCTGGGGTTCCCCATGTGGGGGAGCGACATCTGCGGCTACAAGCAGAAAAGCATGCCGAGCATCGAAAACTACTGTCGCTGGCTCCTGTTCGGCGTCTATTCCGGGTTCATGGAGTTGATGCTCGACGGCAAAGAGCCATGGAAACTCAGCGCCGCCAACCAGGCGCTGGTGCAGAACATCTTCAACCAGCGTTTTACCCTGTTGCCCTATATCTACTCGATCATCAATACTTCGGCCGAAAACGGCGTGACCATGAAACCCCTCGTGGGCGAATATCCTAATGACGCAAAAACCTATTCCATGGTGGACGAATACCTGTTCGGTCCGGCAATGCTCGTTGCGCCGATTTCATCGAACGCTACTTCGCGCAGCATCTACCTGCCTGCAGGCAAGTGGATTAATGTCCATAATTGGGCCGACGAACAGACCGGCGGCGGGGCAAACATCACCTCGCCCGCCATGTCGCTCACGCAGATCCCGGTGTATATCAAGGCCAACTCGATCTACCCCACCGGACAGGTGTTTGCCGGTCTGGCGAAAAAATGGGACCCGACGTTCGACAGCAAGCGGACCATCGCGATCAATGCTTTTCCCGGAACTGCCGGCCAGAGCGTATCGTTTACCTATGTCGACTATGTCGACGGAAACAAGAAAAAGGTCATGACGCTTGCCGTGGCAGCCGATAACGCCATCTCGATCAGCGCGCCGGCGATGACCATACCCGGGACCGTGGTCGTACGGCTTGCGGCCGCTCCTACGAACGTTTATCTCGGATCAACGCAGGTCACCGCGCCGGCCTATGACGCAACGGCAAAGAAGCTGAGCGTTCCTTTCGTCGCCAACCAGCCGATCCAGGTGACGGTCAACGGCTCGCCCACCGGAATCGTCGAGCCGTTCGAGCCGGTACAGGCTAAAGGCAGCATGATCGTGCGGAGCAGCGGCGGAACCGTTATGCTCATGATTCCGCGAATGACCGGGCTTTGCGATCATAGCGTTGCAAAGGTGCAAATTCTTTCAATGACCGGAAGGGAAATACAGAAAAAGACCGTTTCGCTCAACCGCTATTCATCCACACCGCTTTTCATTGCCACGGGAAAAGGCGTTTTCCTGGTTAAAGCAAGCGTGGACGGCGTCACCGCCGGAACGGTGAAAATCATAGTTCCGTAATATGGAGTTACCGTGGCATGTATTAAGAACGGCTTTTGCCGCGGAAGCGAGGAATCATCCGCTCTATATGCCGGATTGTATGTCGGCGGATCGGATACCGAAGTGGAATATTTCGCAAGAAGATATAAGTAAATACCTCTTTTTGTAAAGGAGATCAATATCATGAGGTTTAGAGTGTCTGTTTTTATCGGAATTATTTTCTGTTTGTTATATACCGTTTCCGCCGAGCAGTACGATGTGAAAGTTAAAAATACAGGATTCGTATACCTTCAAATCGGGCAGATACAACATGTTACACCGCCCGATGATGCGCTGCCGGACCGGATGTTCGATCAGCATTTCAATGCCCGCATCACTTTGGACGCCCTCATTCATGAGCACTTAAGAATTATCCTCGGTGGAGAGGCCGAATACGGCGCGGTAATAACCAAAGACATGTCGCAGAAAAAATCGGTTTTACTCAAAGAAGCACAGGGGGTCTATTCTTTTGGCGACCCTGAAAATTCTTTTCTGCAGATCGCGGCCGGTTATTTTCCTTTTAAATACAATCCGGAAGCCAGCAATCTCGGAGAATACCTCTTCAGGACAGGCGCTTATCCGGGATACATCATCACCGAGTTCGATTTTGCAAAAATCAGGCTTATGGGATTCAGGGTCTCCAGCACTCTTTTTAATTCGTTGAATCTTCATGCGCTTTTCACCTCGGAGTACATCGAACCTCCCTATTTCGACTATTCTTTATCGTTTTTAGCGGGGTATAAGTTTTTAAGCAACATTTTTGATATCGGAGCGGGTGTCAACCTTAACAGAATTCTGCCGATCGTTCCGGAAATGACCACCGATCGTTCAAATCTGGTTACCGACGATCAACTCGATACGGTCTTTGAGAACGGTGTTCCATTGTATTACACGAAAAAGGGCACCAAGCTGATGGCCAGGTTGACCATTGATCCCAAACCGTTTTTTCCGTTCATCGGTGAAATGCTGGGTCCCCACGAAGGAAAATTGTACGGGGAGGTGGCGGTTTTAGGTGTCAAGGATTATGGCACCTATTATCCGGATATAACGAAGCGGATTCCAAGGATGGCCGGGTTCAATTTCCCCGCTTTCCCGGCGCTTACCTATGGAGTATTACCAATCGGTATGTTTTGGGGCTGGCGTCATGAAATGGACCTCAAAATGCTGATCGCATCCGGTATATCATTGATTGCGGGCGGCGGCGCTCAGGCGCTTGAAATCATGATGGGTGATAGGGTAGGGAAAATCTTGCGAATGGATATCCTTTCGGGTGAAATCGAATATTACGGCTGCGATCCGAAACGAGTATCCAATTTACCCACCGGATCAAGTGCCGTGAAACCGACCGACTATTTGCCGGAGGGAATGCCGCGTTCGTTATGGAAATGGTCCTTTTACGGCCAAAAAACGCTTACCCACGGCATGGCGATCAAGGGTCTCATCGGAAGGGATCACTACCGGAGCGTTAATCAAGTGGGCAACTATGACGCAATCGAGCGTATGAACGGCCCCGGCGATTGGCATTATAATATTCGTATAATGTATTCGTTTTGAAAAGCTGATTAGGTACTGTGTGAGGCAAATATACGCTGAAAGCGTAGGTTTTGCGAGCTACTAATGTTGCAATACAATAAAGAATTTTATTCCGACCAGGTCGGCTTAGCTGGTATCATCAGTACACAATAGGAGTGCGTTCATGAATTATTCTATGATCATACCGGCTATTGTCCTGGTTTGTATCTCCTTTTCCTCTACTCCCGCTTCCCAGACTTCCTGGGCCGTCGACTTCTCAAACGGCATCATCCAGCGGTGGCCGAACTCCATCAACGATATGACGGCCAAAGGGTGGGAGTATACCAATGCCATTGTCCTGCAGGGGATCGAGCGTACCTGGGCGTATACCAAAAACGCCGCTTATCTCGCGTACATCAAAAAATACGTCGATCAGTTCGTTAACGCGAGCGGCAACGTGGCTTTCGATTCAACGGCGCAGAGCCTCGACAAGCTCCATCCTGCCATACTCTGCCTGCTGTTATACCAGGAAACCGGCGAGCAGAAATACAAGATCGCCGCAGACAAGCTGTTCAGCCATTTAAAGCAGCAGCCGACCAACCCTTCGGGCGGGTTCTGGCATAAAAAAACCAATGCGAACCACATGCTGCTCGACGGCATTTACATGGCCCACCCGTTCCTTGCCAAATACGGCTATCAGATCGGCGAGCGCAACTACTGTGACAGCATGGCCGCGTTCCAGATTTTGCTGCTCTCCTCGCACGTCTACGTCCATTCCAAAAAGCTCCTGCTTCACGGATGGGATGAAAGTAAAACCGCTGCCTGGGCCGACAAGACCACCGGCCTTTCTTCGGAAATCTGGTCGAGGGCCACGGGGTGGTTTTCAATGGCGCTCGTGGAGGTGCTCCGCTATTTTCCAAAAGAGCACCCGAAATATCCCGAGCTTCTTGCCCTGCTTAACAACCTCGCCGAAGGGATAAAAAACACCCAGGACCCGGCAACCGGACTCTGGTATCAGGTGGTTGACAAGGGGAGCTCGGCCGGCAACTGGCTGGAATCGTCGGGAAGCGGCATGATGGTGTGCGCGCTCAAGAATGCGGTCGATCACGGGTTCATCGACAGGAGCTACCTGGCGGTCGCGCAAAAGGGGTGGACCGGTCTCAAGACCAAATTTACCCGCGACAACCAGAGCCTGCCGGTCATCAACGATTTTGTCGGCTCAATGAACGTGCTGGTGGATTATGCTGCGTATGTCAGTCAGGTGGCGGTCGATTGCCCGCCGGCCGCGCATACTCATGGCTACTGCGGGTCGCTCATGGCCGCGGCAGCCATGGAGCTTTCGACAAAGCCGAAATACCGCCTTTCCATAACATCAACCGGGCAGGGGAGCGTCACCAACCCGACCGGCGAGATGTTCCATGATTCAGGGACAACGGTCACTCTCACCGCGGTTCCGGCAGGCGGATACCAGTTGAGCCAGTGGAGCGGCGACGCATCGGGAAGCGCACTTACGGCCACGATAGTAATGAACGGGGAAAAGACGCTCACCGCGACCTTTGTCAATAACGCATCCGCCACCATTCCGGCTGTATCGACCGTAAAGGAAGGCGCCTGCCTGATCAGCACGGGAAGCTTGGCGCGTATAACACTGCTTCTTGGCGCGCCCCGTAAGGTGGCCATCTCCTTGTTCAATTTCAGGGGCATTAAAGTCGCCGACATCGACGCGGGGTTTTTGACGGCAGGGACCCACTCTCTTTCCCTTGATTCCCGCGGCATGGGTTCAGGAACGTATTTCTTCCGGGTTCAAACCGGAGCGCAGGTTTATTCGCTGCCGTTTGCCGTCATCAACCGGAATTGATCCGGAGTATCGATATATAAAGGATTGGATCGTCGCAGCGCCCTGTTTCGGCAAGCCCTCCTCCCTCCCCCCTTCGCCTTGCCGGGACAGACGTTGTACTCCAGTCCTCT
>JAFGOU010000337.1 GCA_016926315.1 Chitinispirillaceae bacterium | reverse complement strand
TCCTTGATTCGAGCAAGGAAGATATGTTGCCAACCGTAGCGGCCGCAACAATATTCAGCGTACCGTTATATTTCCGCGCAAGCCCCTTCAGCACGCTTCCGGGTCCTGCCTCAATACAGTGAAAAGGACCGGCGGCGGCGAGCCCTGCCATTGAATCCACCCAGCGTACCGGGGACACGAGCTGTTGTACCAAAAGTTGCTTCAAAAGGTCCGGGTCTGTCTCCGGTTTCGCTGTGACATTGGAAATCACCGGACATCGGGGTGCATTGAACGTCACCCGGGCAAGGATCGAGGCCATCTCATCGGCCGCTTCCTGCATAAGTGGCGAGTGGAACGCACCGCTCACCTGAAGGGGCAGCACCCTCTTTGCGCCGGCGGTCTTGAGTTTTTCGCACGCCTCGTCCACGGCCGCCACTTCGCCGGAAATAACCGTCTGGTCTGCCGTGTTTTCATTTGCCGCGACCACGATACCGCCGGTCACGGTCTTGAGAACGTCCGCGACTTTATCCTTATCCATGCCCAGGACCGCCGCCATGGTACCCGGCCTTTTCTGTCCGGCCTGCGCCATGAGTTCGCCGCGCCGCGCCACCAGGGAAATACCATCGTTAAACGACAAAACGCCGGCAGCGTACAAGGCGCTGTATTCACCCAGCGAATGGCCCGCAGCCATCGACGGTACCACGCCTTTTAAGGCCAGCACATCGACGATCGCCGCTTCAACGGTAAAAAGGGCGGGCTGGGTCGTGCTGGTAACGGTCAACGCCTCGGCAGGCCCTTCGAAAATCGTTTTCATCAGATCGCGTCCAAGTACGGCATCTGCTTCCATAAACCTTTTTCTGGCGCATTCATAGGTATCAAACAGCTCTTTTCCCATTCCAACGCTCTGGGAACCCTGTCCGGGAAAAAGAAAAACGTCCTGCATTACCTTTTTATCCTTTCGCTCATAATAACCGATGCCTGCTAAAACCGTACGACCGCGCTGCCGGTGGCGAGTCCGCCGCCCAGGGCCGTCAATGCGATGGTGGTGCCTTTTTTAAGAGCACCCCTGTCCCACAGGTCGCCGAGCGCCAGAGGGATGGAGGCCGAAGAGGTGTTGCCATAGGCGTCGAGATTGATGACCACCTTTTCAGCCGGCAGCTTAAGGGTCTCTCCAATCGCTTTGATGATCCGGATATTCGCCTGGTGCGGAATGACATAGTCGATGCCATCGAACGCGCATCCTGCAGCGGCCACGGTTCTGGCCAGGATATCAGACATCATACGTACCGCATGCTTGAAGACCTCATTGCCTTTCATGGTCATGACCCGGTTTTCGGACCAGACGGGAAAATTCAGGATTTCGGCGTGATTGCCATCGCTTTCAAGACAGGCGGCAAGAATACCGGTATCCTGTTCCCCGGTTGCCTGCACCACAGCCGCACCGGCGCCGTCACCAAAGAGAATGGCGGTCGCGCGGTCACTCCAGTCGATGGTGCGCGACATCATTTCACTGCCGATCACCAGATAGGTGCTCCCCTGGCCTGCCGCGATAAAGTTGTTCGCCATGGTCATGGCGTAGATGAACCCGGCACAGGCTGCCATGCAGTCAAAAGCAAAGGCTTTTTTACACCCAAGCGCTCCCTGGATCCTGCAGGCGGTCGACGGGAAAAACGAGTCAGGCGTCACCGTGGCGCAAATGATCCCGTCAACCTGCTCCGGAGCGATTCCGGCTCGATCGAGCGCGATCCTGGCCGCCTCGGCCCCAAGACTGTTACATGAATAGGAGCTGCCTTTGGGAGCGATATGACGTTCCCTGATCCCGGTCCGTGTAAGGATCCATTCGTCGCTGGTGTCAAGTATCTTTTCGAAATCCGCATTGGTCATCACCTCTTGGGGAACGCTCGTACCAATCGAAACAATACGCCCCCGCCTCAAAGTACCCACAGTAGCACAATTCCTTTCTTATGATTACGCGAACAACCGGTCGCTCCGGTTACGAAGCACCGCCGCCTGAGCGGCAAAAAGCGCGCTCGTTATGGCCCTCGTGGAAGAACGACCGTGCGCTTTGAGCACAATCCCCTTGATACCGAGAAAGGGCACGGCGCCATAACTTTCCGCATCAAGAATTGCCATTTCCTCCTTAAGACCGGCAAGGATGTCCGGCCTTTTCTCAAACACCGACTTCAGGAGGGAATGAAAACTCTCACCGGTTTTTAAAAGAACGTTTCCCGCAAACCCATCGCTGACGATGACATCGGCGCCGCCGGAGAAAACCTGGTTCGCTTCGATGAATCCGGCGTACCCGGGGCACTTCCGGCGCAATATCTTATCAGCTTCTCCAATGACGCTGGTCCCTTTGACCTGCTCGCTGCCGACATTGAGCATCGCAATCCTTGGCGTTGTGATACCGCTCATTGCGGCAACGTATTCACGACCCATGAAGGCAAACGATACAAGGTGCTCTTTCCGGCAGATCACATTTGCGCCGACATCCAGAAGCAGAGCGCCGCGGTTTCCGGTGGTCGGGAGAAATGCGGCCAGCGCCGG
>JAFGOU010000336.1 GCA_016926315.1 Chitinispirillaceae bacterium | reverse complement strand
TTTATGTATTTTTCTGACATACCGGGTATCACTGATACGGAAGCAGCCCAAAGACATCCCTTCCCTGTGATCGTTTCTCTATGGCTTTTTTGCTGAAGGATTATACCGAAATACAGGAGGTCGCGCGAGGCGGCATGGGCAAGGTGTACCTTGCCACCCAGATTTCTCTTAATCGTAAAGTCATCATCAAGGAAATGGCTACCGGCCTGCTTACCAATGCAACCGAAATAAAACGTTTTGAAAACGAGGCGCGGGCAGCGGCAGCGCTCGAACATGACAATATCATCCGCATCTACGATTTTGGAGAGGACCGTGGATCGTTTTACATCGCCATGGAATATATCGATGGTCCGGATCTCGATGCGATTTTGAAGGAAAAGCACTATCTGCCGGAAATCGGTTTGATGATCGTTTGGTACGCCCTGAAAGGTCTTTCACATGCACATTCACACCGCATTATTCACCGCGATATCAAGCCAGGGAATATTCTGGTTTCTAAAGCCGGAGCCGTAAAGGTTGTCGATTTCGGCCTTGCACATGCCGGATCGCAGCAATTGAATCTTACCGCATCGGATGTGATTGTCGGCACCCCTATCTTTATGTCGCCCGAACAGGCGACCGGTGAGGAGAAAAAGGACCTGCGCATGGACGTCTGGTCGGTGGGCGTGCTGCTCTACCGGATCATCACCGGGGGGTACCCTTTTCAGGGCGAGAATGTTCCAGCGATCCTGTATAACATCGTTCAGACCCGCGAACAACGGATCCATGAACTTTTTCCGGCTCTGCCCCGTGACTTGGCGGACCATATAAATGCCTGTCTGGTAAAAGACCGGAGCAAGCGGTTGTCAAACCTTTCTCCGCTTATTACCTCGCTTCAGAATTATTTCTATGAAATGGGAATAAAGGACACCGCAGAGGAGATTCGGCGATATGTAAGCGATCCACAGGGATCTTCCAGAACGTTATCACGCCGGCTTTTTGAGTATCACCAGAGGAAAGCTGAAGCATATCTGGCCGAAGGCAACGAACCGCTGTCACAAGCCCACGCTCAGCATGCAAAGCGGTATGATCCGCTGTACAAGCCTATCGTAAAGGCTATCGATGCCATTAAAAAACATACGTCATCAGCCATAATCGCCAAGTCATCCCGCACCGGCACCGTGACGTCCTGGCAGCCGCCTGCCAGAAAAAAATCCGGAGCGATGATGCTTGTCTGGGCGGTCATCGCCGTCACTCTTCTTGGCGGGGGGGCAGGCGCTTTCCTGATTATTTCAAAAAAAATCATAGTAGTTAGGAATAAGCAGGTTGCCGCTGTGGCGCAACAGGAGGTTTCTGCTGGCCCGATGGCAACAGATACCGACTCTTCTAAGGGAACGTTCGATTCAAACGTCCTCGTTGCAGGCGCCGGATTCACCGCCCCGCAGAGAGATCCGCCTGATACGCCGGTGCCCGGCAAAAGGGAGACGACCGGAAAGGGCGGGAAAAGATCCGTCAAGACCGCGAAGAATGCCATCACAAAACCGGAGTCGCCGGATGCTCTCGCCGGATCCGGACAGCAGCCAACGGGGGAGAGTAATAGCAGTACCTCTTTGGTTAAAGCGCGCGCACGGCAACCCCTCGCCGGAATAATGAAAATCGTCATTACCCCGCCTGGCGCCGAAGTAAGAATCAACGGAGAAAAAATATCGGAGCAGGAGATGAATGAAGGAAGGCGATGCATCTCCGGACTTCACCAGATCGATGCAACGGCACAGGGATATGAGCCGTTTTCCCGGGCGGTCACCATAGAAAAGGGCGCTATGCAGATTGTTACCATCGATCTCGTGCGCGAAAAGCCAGGCATGTCATCTTTGCATATCCATTCATATCCATGGGCAGAGATATTCATCGACGGCGAATTCAAGGGAAACACTCCCACGGCCAAACCGTTAGCGCTCATCGAAGGCGCGCATGTCATTGAACTTAGGCGGACGGGGTATAAAACCCACCAGGAGTCGATCTCCATTAAAAAAGGAGAACTGCAGAGGATCAAGGTCCAGTTGAAAAGCGAGCAACGCTGATAGGTTTTAAAAATGCCAGACCAGACTCGCACCTGCCGGATCGCCTACGACGGAGATTTTTTTCTGTGCGGTTTTTTTAAAGAACAACCAGATTGCGACACCCAGGGTGACAACGCCGATACCCGTGGCAATCCCGCCGAAAAGAAGTTCTTTCTGATATTTATCACCCCAGTAGTCTAGCCAGCGCTGAAAATCGTCATCCGAACCGTCGATCGCGTGATAATGCCGGTAGGAGCGGTGGGCATGAAAGAGGAAATACCCTCCAATGCCGTTTGCAGCCGCTCCGGTCGCGGTAAGCACCGTAGCGACAACGAGCCGTTTTTCGTTGCGCCGCTGCACCTCCTGGTCGAGGATTTCACCCTTCGCCATTTTTTTTTCAAGCTGCGCCTGTTTGAACACAATGGTGATGTTAGGCGGCACTTCAAGGGTGTCGATGAGCATTTGCGGAAATTTTTCCAGCGCGACCCGGAAGAAATCCTTTGCCTTGTTTATCATATCGAGCATTACATACGAGAAGCCAAGGTATTTGTAGGCCTCGGCCTCCACCGCAGGGTCTGCGATCAGGGGAAGGAGCGCTTTAAGGCTGTCAACCGCTTTCTGGTATTCACCGTCCTGATAGTAGGTGATACAGGAGTCGAGTTTTGTCTCGGTTACAGCATCGGCAGATAGTGCACAACATGCACCTACCATGGTGATAATAGCACATAACGGTCGGATCACGGCTTCTGGTCCCTCGGTAGTGAGGGTAATAGTATGTATTAAGGATGAGGGGCGAGTCAAGGCGGTAAAACGTTTTTCAGCGGTATGCCCGATGTAATAACGGTCAGCGGAATGACTTTATAGGAGATAGACGGAGAACATTCTGAAAGGAAAAAGCCCTCGAAAGTTCGAGGGCCTTTATAAGGATGGCTGGAGTGGAGGGATTCGAACCCCCGACCCAGTGGTTAACAGCCACTTGCTCTGCCGACTGAGCTACACTCCAAAGACTTTTATTTTATAATCAACCCAGTGGTTAAACCCGCCTTGGCAGGACCGACTGGGCGACATTCCGGATGGTCTAGTACTCCGACAGCTCATCATTAATTCAAGTTCTGAAATATATATCCGATCCAGGATTCTGTCAAACCTTATGCCCTGTGTCGGCGTCGGTTTCATCATTGCGCCGGTGGGATCGTCGGAGGAAATGATCTCCTCATCCGGGTATTTATAACGGTAACCAGCCGGTTGTATCCGGTCTGGTTGGGATGGATGCCGTCGGAATCATACCATGCCTGATTGTACTGCCCGTTCGTGGTCAAAGCACTGAACGCATCCACAAGAAACATTGATGCTCCCCGGGAAGCTTTCGCCGCAACCGAATCCGCCACAAACTGGTTATACCCCGGTAAGTTGGCGGCATGAGTGGGCCAGGCGGATGAGAGCGGCGGGGAGTTGAGCACATAGATGCGGGACTCCCGATTGCGGGCATACATGTTGTCCATGATCAGGTTCGTGTAATACCGTTCAGTGGCGTTGAATTCGCCGTTCGCGCCGGTCAGAAAGACCCAGATATCGGCCTTGAGCGAGGGGGCGTCCGTATTCAGCATCTGGTAGAGGTCGATGGCCCGTGCTCCGGAAACGGCAAGACAGGAGTCATCCACGGCGGATCTCGACATATGCGGGGTGGTGTATGGTCCGACCGCCTTTAAGCGGGCGGTGGCAGGCAGGGTGCTGCGAAGGGTATCGAGCACCGCGCAGCGGAACCCGCCGACGGTATCGTTGCCGCACATGCCGACGACAATCGAGTGGCCGATAAAACAGATGCGGTACTCCCGCATGACCACGAAGCTTCCGTTTATGGAAAGGATGTGGCCCCACGAATCGCTTGCGACAAGGCGCCAGTAACGGACGCCGTTTTCCGTGACCGGTACGGAGGTGACTTGTTCGCCCCCTTCGTAAACGACATCGAGCGAATCGATTCTGGTTCCCCAGAGAAGCGTGTAGGTAACCGTATCGCCGTCAGGATCTGACGAGGAGTATTCAAAGACGACCGAATCGGAAGGCCTGGTGATTGAGAGCCAGCAGGTATCGGCGGGAAGCTGCGGCCGCACAAGGACAATGCTGTCGGGAGGCCGGTTAAAGACGACGACCGCCGTATCAACGGCCATAAGACCGTCGTTATCACGCACCCCGATAATGACCCTGACCGAAGGCTGGCCGGAGTACCGCATCAGATAGCGTGGCTCGACGGTACTGTCGGACCAGCCTGCTCCGGCCGTGTTCCACAGATAGCGGACGATGGTACCGTTGGGATCTGAGGCGGTACAGGTCATATACAGAGAGTCTAGGCTTGAGATGGTGGTGTCGTTCATCGCGCGTACAACAGGACCGCCGGCAAGAATGGTGATGGTAACCGAATCAGGCAGGGATTCCAGGGAGTCGTTATCGACCACGGTACAGACAAGAAAATGGGAGCCGGCTTCCTGGGCGGTCCACTGGAGAACCGCGGTGTCGCTCAAGAGCCATTGGGTCAGGAGTCTGCCGTCGAGGCGCCACCGGTATTCCACAATGGTGCCATTGCTGTCGAACGGCAGAGCCCTGAAGGTGATCGGGTAATTGGAGTAATGGGTCGTATCGCCCGAAAGAAGGGTTACAAGGGGACGCCGGAGCGTTATGCGGATCGTGGTCGACACTGTATCGGAAGCGAGGCCGTCATTGTCAATGACGAACGCCCGGACAGAATGGACGCTTTCGGTTTTTCCTCCGAACACCCAGCGCAGACCCGCAGAATCGGTTGTCATCCACGGCGCGTTATCGATGGACCAGTGAAAAGAGACCACCTTGCCGTCGCTATCGCCGGCCTGTGCGAAAAAAAAGCACGTGTCGCTTATTGCGGCAAGCGTATCGGAAAGAAGCTCCATTGCAGGCCGGGCCGCTGTTACCATGAAAAGAGAAGTGTCGGCGTTTGAGGCGACGCCGGCGCGGTTGTATGCAATAACGATCAGACGGTGAATGCCGGTATCCGCCACGCGCCATACGAATTTCAGCAAGCTGTCAGCGGTCGTGCCGCCCGTCATGTCGTCATCGATGAACCAGGAGTAACGAACAACGGGAAGGAGGGAATCGGTAACAAGGAATCTGATGGTCAGGGTGTCGTTAATCTTGACTGTCGTGTCGGGAAGCGGTAGCAGGATCGGCCGCGTATGGTCAACCCGCACGATAAGAGAATCGGGATAAGAGAGCAGTCCGTCACGGTCCCTGGCGCGCGCGACGAGCAGGTGCGTGCCGGTGTCGGCTATGTTCCACGCGAAAGTAAGCGTGCTATCGGCGGTTGACCGGACGCTGTCGGGATCGTCAAGAAACCAGAGGAATCGTTCGATCGGGCTGACGCCCTTTGATGCATTGAAAGTGACGTTCCACGGCATGCCGGCAAAGACGATGGTGTCGGCGACGATCCGAACCTGCGGCGCAATGGTGGAAACGGACACCACAAGCGAACAGGGATCGGAAAAGATGCTGTCGCGGTCCATGGCACTCACGACGATTAGGTGCAAGCCGGTGTCGTTGACCGTCCACGTCCAGGAGAGCAGGGTATCGACAGTCGCCTTGCGCTTCAGAGGATCATCCTGGAACCAGAAAAAACGGTCAAGGGGCGCAACGCCCCTGGCGCCGGTCAGGTGTATGGTATACGGAATGCCGGCAACCCCTTCGGCTTCACCGCTGATAGCCGCCGTTGGTTTCCTGTAGGCGACAAAAAAGCGCACGGTGTCCGGTAAGGATAGGATGGATTTCCTGTCGACAGCCCAGATGACTGCGATATGGCTTCCGGTATCGATAACCCGGCAAACTTTTGTCAGGACACTGTCGGCGGTTGTGTCCGCGCTGGCCGGGTGATCGATGTACCAGATATACCTGACGCCCCTCGTGGTTGCTTCGGGAACGGAAACAGTGAGTTTCAGCGTATCGTGGATGGTGATGATAGAATCACCCCTGACCGCCAACAGCAGCGATTTTTCAGGTGAAACCGGATTGCGGTTGCAGGTAAGAAGCAGCAGCGCTCCGGAGAGCGCCAGCGACAGAAATACAAGGATTCGTATCAGACCGTACGGCATGGGAACAACCTTTTCCCTTTATGGTACCACAACGGAGTATCCAAAGGAACCATCATTTAAAGGTGGTGATCAGACTGTCGATTCGTGCAGAGAGCTTTTGTGCTCCTTTACTGTTCAGGTGGTTGCAATCCAGCGCCTCGTCGTTGGCATAGTCGTGGTTGCCGTTGTCGTTTGCGTCATAAAAATGGACAAACCGGTTGGAGCCGCACAGCGAGTCGATCCAGCCGGTCAGCTGCCGGTAGGTTTCATGACTCGGACCGTACCGCCCGATCATGGGGGTGTTTTTATACTCGGGGTTTTCCGGAAAGTTTACGATCAGTAAGTGGACCTTTTTTGCCGCTGCACCGTCGGCGAGATCGGAGAGTTCGGCGAGACTGGCCTGCACCATGGCGTCGCCCATTGCATAATCGCCATGGTCGATTACCGGCTGACTCCAGCCGATGCCCGTAATATCGGAACGGTCATACCCGGTCGAATCGACCCAGGGCCAGTCTTTCGGGCCAAACGATGCGCTGCGGTTCACTACCTGCGGCGGCAGGCCGTTACGATAGAAGTCGTTTCGCGTGTCGAGTTCGAACCCCTTGCTGTCATACAGGCCGTTCAGGCGCGGCGGCTGCAGCCGGTTACGATTGAGAAACCCGGGGGTAAGTTCGAGTATGATGGTCTTGAGGCGCGGTGCATGCGGCAGCAGATAGTCTCGCGCAATGACGACGTCGGTAAACATGTCCGATCCAAGGCCGGCGATATTGACGGTTGGCACACTCATTGCCGCCGGGAACAACCCAAAATGGAGCGGAGAGCTCCCCACGCCGACCCATTCGACCGAAAGGCGGTAATGCCAGAATAGACGGAGTTTCATGGCCTGAAGGATGTGCCCATTCCACTGCAAAGGCAGATCGTAGGCGCCGAACCATCGATAGGGATCGTCCTCCTCTGAAACAGCGCTCGGATCTATCCAGAGCGCAGGGTAGGAAAGGTTTTTTCCGGTCGCCACCTTGAGATAGGTTGAGTCGCTCCGGCGGATAATGTACAGGGCGTCTTCATCTCCGGCGGCGGTTCTGGCGATGCTTACCATAAAACCGGAATGATTGGACCATTCCGGAAAATCCCACTGGGTGTAACCTACGGGTTTTTCAAACCACTGTGCGACCTCGGGAGAGCGAAGATTGCAGATGAAGATAAACGCATGGATCCCGTACGGTTTGCCCACGAGCGTGCTGACTCTGGGATACCCGAAGTCAATAAGGAGTGCTTCGCCCGGCTCCGAAAGCGAGGGCGACATGGAAAGGTTGCATACCTGGGGATAATCATCGCGACCGTTATGCGGGGAGAAAAAAAGAAAGATATTGGTATCATTAAGTTGCAGGTCCACCATCCGGGCCACCGGATACGATGTGCCCAGAAAACGGCCGTCACTCGACATGCCGCCATGAAATGATCCGCCGGCGTACAGGATCTCCGGAACGCCGGCAAGGGAGCCGTTTTTGAAAAGCATCCTGCTGGTATTTTCGGTACGCCAGCGCGGCAGGTTGTTGGGGGTTGCGCCGTCGGTAAAGACGATAAAGGTATCACCGGTTTCGGGTGAAGCCCAGAAACGGGGGAGGTATCCGGGGGTCGTCCTCGGGTTGCTTCCCAGGGTATCCAGCTGCCTTACGGTCATCGTTCCCGGACCCGAAAAGCCTTCCCCCTGCGAACCATAGGCAATACATTGGCCGTCGGGTGAAATGGAGGGGGCGAACACGACTGAATCGTTTCCGCAGAGTCGAATGAATGATCCCGGCAGTCGAGGATCGATCATCACGAGCCTCCTCCGGCTGTCCTGCTTGACTACCAGTCCGAAGATGACATGACTGGTACCGATAAAAGAAAAAAGGTCGGACCGGTCGCATGCCATGATGATGGGGAGGGAATCGGCGACGACCGGCCTTTTTTTCGTGCTTCCCGCGTTGAACGCGCCAAGCGCCACCCGGAAGCCGATGTCTTTCTGCGCGGTAAACGCGCTGGTCCGGTAGGGGCCGCTTCGGCAGCTTGACCGGAGAAAGCTGGTGCCGAGGCGCCAGGAGCCTCCGCGGACCGGTCGTTCGCCGGATGACTCGTACTGCTCCTGAAACAGGGCATTCGGGCCAACGGGATTCGTGACCGTGGAATCGGCGTAATAGTCGAGCCAGTCGTTTACCCATTCAGCGACGTTGCCCGCCATGTCGTAGAGTCCGAAAGCGTTCGGTTGGAGCCTGCCCACGCGCTGGGCCCCGTTGGTTGCATTTACATAATACCATGCATGGACGGTCGCCAGGGTATCTGCTGCCGGAGCGTTTCCCCAGTAATAGTCGCTCTGGGTGGCTGCACGGCACGCATACTCCCATTCAGCCTCTGTAGGAAGCCGGAACCCGAACCGGTCATAACGAATCTCAAGGTTTTCGAGCACCCATGGACAGTCCGGGGCGGTACATCTGCTCGAATAGGTATACACCGTGTCATACCCGTATCGCTTGCTGATTGCGTTGCAATACAGCGCGGCATCGTACCAGGTGACGCTGTAAACAGGAAAGCTGTCGCCTACATCCATAGCTCCCGCTCCGGTCGACGGGATACGGCCGATGACCGATGCATACTCTCCCTGGGTCACCTCGTGGCTGGAGATGAAAAAATCATAGGTAAAATGCACCCGGTGGGCCGGACGCTCGTTTTCCTGCGTCGGTGGGTTGTCGGACCCCATCAAAAAAGAGCTGTTTCTCGATGGGATGAGTGCCATGCCGTCATCCGGTCGCGGCGCAAAGCAGGCCGTCAGGTTGAT
>JAFGOU010000335.1 GCA_016926315.1 Chitinispirillaceae bacterium | reverse complement strand
CGCTGGGTGGCGATGCTGAAAATCCGTTCGATTTCGGGGGCATTCATAAAGGTCCATCCTTTCGAACCGGCTATGCCGGTACAGTAAACCGCTGCCGTGAACGGCAGCGGCGCGTTCATTTCGTCAAGCGCGTCCCACTTTTGCCGCGCACACCTTGAATTCCGGTATCTTGGCAACCGGGTCGAGCGCCGCGATGGTAAGCAGGTTTGCCGGCGCTTCGGCATAGTGGAACGGAATATAAATGGTCCCCTTTCCAATCCGTTTCGTGACAAACGCGCTGGTAACAATTTCGCCCCGGCGCGTGGCCACCTTGACCTTTTCGCTGTTCTTGACGCCCAGAGATTCCGCGTCTTCCACCGAAATCATGACCATTGGACCGGCGAGGTTGTTGAGTCCCTGCGTCTTCCGGCTCATGGTTCCGGTATGGAACTGCTCGAGAACACGACCGGTCGTCATGATGAGCGGATACTCCGCATCGGGCAGTTCAGCCGGCTCCTTGAACGGAATCGCCTTCAAGAGGCCTTTCCCGCGCGTAAATTTTCCGATATGCAGTACCGGTGTGCCGGGGTGCTCCCTGGTCGGGCATGGCCAGTGCAGCCCGGCCCGCCCGAGCCGTTCATAGGTAATGCCGCCGTACGACGGGGTGACGGTAATACCCTCGTTATTGATCTCTTCAGCGCTTGTATAGTTCCAGTCCGCGCCCATGGCCCGGGCGATCCCCTGAATGATCTCCCAATCGGGTTTGGCCTCTCCGGGCGCCTCGACCGCCTTGCGGATCCGCTGCACGCGCCGCTCGGTATTGGTAAACGTGCCGTCCTTTTCCGCCCATGCCGCGGCCGGCAGCACGACATGCGCGAGCGCCGCGGTTTCGGTGAGGAACATGTCCTGCACGATTATGAGATCGAGATTGCGCAGCGCTTTTTCCGCGTGGTGAAGGTCGGGGTCGCTGATCATGGGGTTCTCTCCCATGATGTAAAGGGCCTTGAGTTGCTTTTCAAACGCGGCCTCGATCATGGTGGTCACCGTGAGTCCGGGCTTGTCCGACAGCTTGACACCCCACGCTTTTTCGAACTTCTTCTGCACCGCCGGGTCTCCCACCTTCTGATAGGCGGTAAACACATTGGGCAGGCCGCCCCAGTCGCAGGCGCCCTGTACGTTCGACTGCCCGCGTAACGGGTTGACCCCGCCGCCCACCTTTCCCAGGTTGCCGCAGAGCATCTGCAGATTGGCGGTCGACCAGACATTGTCGACCCCGGTGGTATGCTGGGTGATCCCCATGGCGTAAAACAGCGACGCGACCGGTGCTTTGCCGAACAGCGCGGCGATTTCCATGAGCGTGGCGGCAGGAATGCCCGATACTTTTTCAACATATTCCGGAGTGTACTTCTCGACTTCTTTTTTGAGATCTTCGAACCCTTCGCACCGTTCCTCCACATACGCCTTGTCGTACCAGTCGTTCTTGATGATAAGATGCATCATGCCGTTGAGGACCGCGACGTCGGTGCCGCAACGCTGGGCCGCGTATACGGTGGCGTAATCGGCAAGCCTGATCCGCTTCGGATCGATGACGATCAGTTTCGACTTGCCGAACCGTACCGCCTGTTTGATCCGTGCGGATATCACCGGGTGCGCGGCGGTGGTGTCGGAACCTATGACGAGTATGACGTCGGAGTGCTTGATGCCGGCGATGTCGTTGGTCATCGCTCCGCTTCCGAGACAGGCGGCCAGACCGGCCACCGTTGAACTGTGTCAGAGACGGGCGCAGTGGTCAATATTGTTGGTCACCACCCTCGTGCGCATGAATTTCTGGAACAGGTAGTTTTCCTCGTTGGTGCATTTGGCTGAAGAGAGGCCGCCGATGGCATCGGCTCCGTGTTTCTCCTTGATGGCAGTGAGCTGTTGTCCTATGTAGGAAAACGCTTCGCTCCAGGAGGCCTTGCGGAATTCGCCGTTCTCCCTGATGAGCGGAGAGGTCAGCCGTTCCGGACTCCCGACAAAATCGAACCCGTACCGGCCCTTGACGCACAGCATGCCGTTGTTGGCCGGGCCGTCTTCCACGCCGGTGATCCTGACGATCTTGTTTTTCTTCGGGTCTACATGCAGGGTCATCATGCACCCCACCCCGCAGTACGGGCAGACGCTCTCGACTTTTTCCAGCTCCCAGGCGCGGCCCTGGCCGCGCGCGCGCTTGTCGACGATTGCGCCGGTGGGGCAGAGCTGCACACACTCGCCGCACTGGACGCAGGTCGATTTCCCCATGGGCAGTCCGTCGTCGAAAACGATTTTCGTATGGTTGCCCCTCAGGCTGAAATCCATGACCTCATTGACCACCGTACGGTTGTCGCCTGCAATGCAGCGGCCGCACTTGATGCACTTGCCATGGTCAACGGAGATGAATTCGGATGAGTCGTCGGTTTCGAACTCCTCGTCCACACGGAAGGAGGGCCGCTCGATGCCGAGAAAGTAAGCCGCGGTCTGAAGTTCGCAAGCGCCGTTCTGCTCGCAGGAGAGGCAGTCGTGGTGGCCGGAGGAAAGGAGCAGGTCGATAACGAGACGCTGCGCCTTGAGCACGGTTTCGGAGTT
>JAFGOU010000334.1 GCA_016926315.1 Chitinispirillaceae bacterium | reverse complement strand
TCGCCATCGGCAACGGCACCGCCGGCCGCGAAACCGAAGCGTTCGTCAAGGAAACCATCGTCGACATACCGGAAGGGCAGCGGCCCTTGTGTGTCATGGTAAACGAGGCGGGCGCCAGCGTCTACAGCGCATCGCCGGTTGCGAAGCAGGAGTTCCCGGACCAGGACGTGACCGTTCGCGGCGCCATTTCCATCGGCAGGAGGCTGCAGGACCCGCTCTCCGAACTGGTCAAGATCGACCCGAAATCAATCGGCGTGGGCCAATACCAGCATGACGTGAATCAGATCCGGCTCAGGGAGCGACTCGATGAGGTGGTGGAAAGCTGCGTGAACCGCGTGGGCGTTGACGTCAACCTCGCCTCGGAAGAACTGCTCAAATACGTGGCGGGCCTTAACCGGACTACCGCTAAAAATATCGTCGCCTACCGGAATGAGCACGGCACCTTCCCGTCGCGCGAAGCCCTAAAAAAAGTGCCGGGACTTGGCGAAAAAACCTTTGAGCAGGCCGCCGGGTTCCTGCGCATACCCGGCGCCTACAATCCGCTCGACAACTCGGCGGTCCATCCGGAAGCCTATCCGGTGGTCAAAAAAATCGCCCTGAGCCTCGACACCACGGTCAAGGACCTCATCGGCAACCTTGATCTGCTCAGGAGTATCGACGTCCATAAATTCGTCGAAGGCAACACCGGCACCCTTACCCTGCAGGACATCATCAAGGAACTGGAAAAACCCGGGAGGGACCCGCGTGCCGAGTTCACCTACGCGCACTTTTCCGATACCGTACACGAGATTGGGGACCTGGCCGAAGGCATGGTTCTCGAAGGATCGGTCACCAACGTCACCAACTTCGGCGCGTTCGTGGACATCGGCGTTCACCAGGACGGCATGGTTCACCTTTCCGAGCTTTCAGATTCTTTTGTAAAGGATCCGCTTTCGGTTGTCCGTGTCGGCCAGATCGTCAAAGTCCGCGTGCTCAAGGTCGATGCCGAACTCAAGCGAATATCGCTCTCCATGAAATCCCCGGCCCCGCCGTTGAGGCCCCGGCCGGCGCCTCAACCACGGCGTTCCCGGCAGGAAGGTCCGCCGCCCCGCAGACCCCCGCCGAAACCACCCGTTAAAAAGCCGGTGCCTCACAGCACGCTTGAGGACCTCAAGGAAAAGTTCAACCAGGATAAGAAGAAGGTGCCGAAAAAGCTGTTCACAATCAAACCGAAATTCAAAATTGACGATTTGATCGGGTGATTGCGGTACACGAGGGTATGATCGCGCTATCGGTCGAGCGTATGAGGCGTCGTACCTGCCGATTTCTTTCCCGCCGGCCTGTCAACCCGATCGCCGGTTGCTGCCCGGTTCTTGCTGGTGCCATCGGACAACAACGTATATTCACCCTGAAAGGAATATCCTTCCATTCCATGTATATCGCCGTCGGCATGAGCGGCGGGGTCGACTCGTCGGTCGCCGCGCTGCTTCTCAAACAGCAGGGGCACGACATCATCGGTCTCACCATGAAGATCTGGCGCGAAGGCATGCCCGCGCCCCGCATCAGGGGAAACACCTGTTTCGGACCCGAAGAACAGGGGGAGATCGAACAGACCCGCGCACTGTGCAAACGCCTCGCCATTGCCCACCGGGTGATCGACTGCTCCAGCGAATATGCAACCATCGTGCTGGACTATTTCCGGCGTGAATACCGGTCCGGACGCACGCCCAACCCCTGCATCCGCTGCAATCACGAGGTGAAGTTCGGCGTGCTGCCCGATCTCGCGAAAAAATCGGGGATGGCATTCGACGCTTTTGCCACGGGCCACTATGCCCGGATCGAGAAAGAGCCCGCAACCGGCCGGTTTCTTCTGAAAAAGGGCGTTGACCCGAAAAAAGACCAGTCATATTTCCTCTACCGTTTGTCGCAAGACCAGCTCTCCCGCACGCTGTTTCCCCTCGGCGGCCTGCGCAAGGAGGAGGTCCGCGCAATCGCCCATAAAGCCGGCCTCGACGTATATGACAAAGAGGAGAGTCAGGATTTTTATTCCGACCGTTACAGCGATATCGTCGGCGAAAAGGATCGGCCCGGCGATATCGTCGATTCGCAAGGAAAGGCGCTCGGCAGGCACCGCGGCATCTGGAATTACACCATCGGCCAGCGCAAGGGGCTGCGAATCGCTTATGCGGAGCCGCTGTACGTGCTCCGGATCGACGCGGAGCGCAACCGGATCGTCGTCGGAACGGAACAGGAGACCCGGCAGACGGCCTTTACCGTGAACGACTGCGCGTGGTCCGCGGTTGCGCGTCTTGATTCGGCAACCTCCGCAGCGGTAAAAATCCGCTCCGCCACGCAGCCGGCGGAAGCGGCACTCGAACCGCTCGACGGGACCGCGGTCCACGTTTCGTTCCGTGTTCCGCAATCGGGCATTACCCCGGGGCAATCGGCCGTGTTCTATCGCGGCGATACCGTGCTCGGCGGCGGGACCATCAACCGGGTGCTTTAGGCCCTGGGGACGTTTTTTCTGACAATGTCTTGTCGATACGTAGAATATGGTCCATAGTGTCGCGCCGATGGCGCGCGTGACTTTCAAGCGCAGTCTTGAAAGTCATGTCGAGTCTGTGCTCAGCAAGGAAGAGACCATGCCATGACCGATCTCCCGCACCATCCTCGCCCCGCCGCCATCGTCACCGCGGAGTCGCTCTCCACGGTGCTCGGGGTGGTTTATACGCACCGGAAAACCGCTGATGGCGGCGACATCTACTTTACCCGGTTCGGCCTTCACTACGCCGACCTCCTCCACCTGGACAACTGGTACGAACCCTCGTGGTTCGAATCAAAGCGCGAACGGCTCGAAGGAACGAGTTCCGTATACCGGGTCCCGACGAAAACGGTGAACGGCAGGTCGATCGAGTTGGTCGTTAAACACAGCCGCGTCGGAGAACATGTGCCGATTGAGACAAGAACGCTTCTTGATTTTTTAAACGCGGAATTCAACAGTCCGTGGGAGGAGTTTGCGCTGGTGTTCGAACTCCGCGAGGGCAAATTCGGCGCTCCCGGCGGGACCCGCCTGCAGACGCAGGAACCTCTTGCCATCTATGTCCCTCCCGAAACCATGCAGGTATGGCAGAGCGGACGTTCAAACGCCAAAATCAACCGGATAAAGGCTAAACATCCGGGAATCGACCTTGATATCCTCCGCCAGTACAAGCTCATCTACGGATGGATAAAGGGAAAAGACGTCGTGCAGCTTCTCTTGGAGGCGGGCATGACCGGCGAGGCCCTCAATCACGCCCTCGGGCCGCTTACGCAACAGGCGATACTCGACCTGGAAGAAAAAGGGTACGTGATGGTGGATATCAAACCGTGTCATATCATCATTGAAGAAGCCGCTGTCAGCGAGATTGAATCCCTTGCGGGCGCCACCTTGGAAGACACCCTGCGGTTGAGGTCGCAGGCAATCTCCGACATGGTTATGCGCGGCCGGTATTCCCTCATTGATTACGAACTGCTGGTCCGGACCCCTGAGCACGAGGAACAGGTACACTTCGCGCGGCGCCATTCCTACCTTGACGACCAGCGGGATCGGATGGTTGCCACGCCGCTGCCACCCCATCTGACCGCCCATGAGATCCTCGGGGTTCCATACATTCTCGGTCATGCGGAATCTACCGGCGGCCGCCTCTGGGTCGTGGGCCGGAACGGCCGACTGTTCGATTTTTTTCTTCCGGAACGGTGGCGTAAAACCCACTCCTGGAAGCTCTCGGAAACCAACGACGTCTTTTATACCGTGACCAAGGACCACATCCATCTGGTCTGGAAAACGTCGCGCGTGGGGGAGACGGCGTCATTCGACCAGTTCGGCGCCGAGCTGCTGCTCGCCCGGGAACGCGGGTTCAACAGCCCGTTTGAAGCGTTTTCCCTTGCGCGGCACTGCAGCGAAAACGGCATACCAACCGTCTACATGCGGGCGATCTACGAAACCGGAACCTCAAAAATCGAACAGTCAACCGATTTCCGGCGCTATGAATCGCACGCCAGTCTGCGCGACGGCAACGGCGTGCGCATACTGCTTGATTGTCACAACTACATCATGCTGCTCGGCTATTTCAACGGCACCGACGAATGGGTCGCGAAGCAATCGGGCGGTCTCTGCAGGCCGATAGACCTCGATCAGGCGCTCGCGAAGGGGCTTCTTGATGCCTCCCTGCACCGGCGCCTGCGCGAGAAAATACTGGCCGACCTTACGGACATCGGGTGCGACGGGTCGCTCCTGCGGGCCAACGATCTTCTCTGCGCGCTCGGGCCGGGCAATGAATTCCTCAAAGGTGCCGACGGGCTTCCCGAGGTCAGAATCTGCAACTTCGAATTGATAAAAAAGATATAACTCCGGCAGGCCGCCGGACCGGCGGCGAGGA
>JAFGOU010000333.1 GCA_016926315.1 Chitinispirillaceae bacterium | reverse complement strand
GCGGCGGGATGCGTTGCCGTACTGCTTCTTGAGCATGGACCCGTAATCCATGAGCGCGGAGTACCAGCGCCGGGGATTCTTCTGGTCGAGCGCGGCCTCTGCGATCGGCCAGAGCTCACCATCGCTGACGCGGCTGCGATCGGGAAAAAAATGGTGGATAAGCACGGTCCTGATATTGGTCTCCAGAAACACGACCGGTTTATTGAACGCGAACGCGCAGATCGACGCCGCGGTTGCGGTTCCTATGCCCGGGAAGGTCGAGAGGATTTCCGGAGAGGAGGGGAGTGTTCCATGGCAGCGATGTACCACCATTTCCGCACAACGTTTCAGATGGAGCGCGCGCCGATTGTATCCAAGACCTTGCCAGAGAGCCAACACCTTTGGAAAAGGTGCGCGGGCAAGCGCCTCGAAATCCGGAAACGATGCGATAAAGGGAGGGAATTTCAGCGCGACCCGGTCAACCTGCGTCTGCTGCAGCATGATTTCAGAGACAAGGATGTGATAGGAACGGTAATCCGTGCGCCACGGAAGGGGGCGGCGGTGTTTTTTGAAATGGGTATATACGGCTGAACGGAACAGTTTTATCTCTTGGGACGTCAGCCTTGTTTTCTTCATGAGCAAAGCATGGTTAAAAGGTGAATATTCAATGGTAATCATGCCCTGGTGTATATTAGGACGACGGCATATTTCCTATAAAATACACGAGGTCTGCGCTACTGTGTTGTGGAGACGTAAACAACGGGCGTGGTACGGGGGCGTCCTGGTACTTTTTTTTGCCCTGCGCATGCTGTTCCGTTTTGCCCGCATGTTCATCAAAGTCGTCGACCGCCAGGCTGAAAAACAGGAGAAGCGGTTCCGCCAGGAACCCGCGATGAGAAGGAAATGGAAGCTTGGCGGTGATTGAGGGGATTATTCGCCGGTCAAGGGTTCCTCTTTTCGCTTCGTGAAATCAATGATAAACGCGCTGTCCATGCGATCGATCTCCTGATAAAAACCGTTAAACCCGTTCTCCACAAACGCTTTTCTGAGCGGCTCGTACTCTTCGGGCAGAAGCGTCCGGTTGATTTCAGGAAACAGGGCCGCCTTGTACAGGGGGCGGTACTGGGCCATGAGGCTGATATACAGATCGCGGGGGTCGAACGCGGTGCGCAGGAATTCCAGGATTTGCCGCGTCCCTGACCTGTTGCCGGGCAGCACGAGGTGGCGAATGCAGGTCCCGCGATACGCGATGCCATGGTCGTCCAGGCGCAGCGGGCCGGCCTGCCTGAACATTTCGCGCACCGCCCCCCGGTTAATTTCCACGTAATCGCCGGCCTGAGAATATGCGGCGGCGGACGTATCGTCGCCGTATTTCATGTCCGGAAGATAGATGTCAACGATGCCCGAGAGCAGCGACAAGACCTCGGCCCGTTCGTACCCGCCGCAGTTGTATACGATCGGCAGGGAGAGTCCGAGATCGCACGCCTGCCTGATCGCGCGCACGACCCAGGGCAGGAAATGGGTTGCCGTCACCAGGTTGATGTTGTGGCATCCGGCGGACGCGAGGCCGGCCATTTTTCGAGCAAGCTCGTGCGGCGTGACCGGTCCGCCCTCATTCAGGTGCGAGAGCTGGTAGTTCTGGCAGAAGGCGCATTTGAGCGTGCAATAGGAGAAAAAGACGGTGCCTGATCCGCCGGTGCCTGAGAAGGGCGGCTCTTCGCCGTGATGGGGGAACATGCTTGATACGACCATCTCCCCGGGGGCGCCGCAGAAGCCGCGTTCGCCCGAGAGACGGTCTACCCTGCAGCGGCGCGGACAGAGCTCGCAGGATGACGCCAGGCGGTCAAGGGATCGGATCGCACGGTTCCAGTCGTTCGCGCTGAGGAACGTATAGGAGGCTGGCCTGGCCACGGTCACTGCCGGCCGGAACGGATTTCCACAAAGTCGTTTTCAGCCTCGAGGGTTTCCCTGTCACCGGCAACGGCTGAAGCCAAACCGTAGGTGCTCGGGTTTGCGGATATGATCATAAGGGCGATCACGCGCGGGATGTATTCGTTGGTTTCTTCGGCCAGATATCCCATGCGATAGATGTACCAGAAGTCCCGGTTGCGCATGGGGTCGTCGATCTTGCGCAGCGCCCGCATGATGCGGCCCTCGCCGGCATTGTACGCCGCCATGCAGAGCATGACCGAACTCTTGCCGCCGAACATGCCGATGAGTTCCTTGAAATACTGGGCGGCCGCAACCGTTGATTTGTACGGATCGGTCCGTTCATCCGTTTTTCCGTCCTGCTTCAATCCGAACTGCACTCCGGTTTTCGGCATGAACTGCCACAGTCCGCGCGCGCCTGCATGGGAGAGCGCCTTGGGATTGAATCCGCTCTCGAGCATGGAAATATAGGCGAGTTCGACGGGCAGGTTGTTTTCCCGGAATACCTTGTTGATCATGGGAAAGTACTTCTCCTTGCGCTTGATATACCTTCCGATCACCTCATGGAGATCGCCCGAGTAAATGCCGATATGATATTTGACCCGCTGTATCATCTCCCGTGGGATGTGGTAATCGGATTCGCCGAACCGCTGCAGGATCTTGTCGATTTCCCGTTCAACCGGATCCGAATAGAATTTGCCGAAGTCGTCCTCATTGATGTGCATCTGGAGGGATGAATACGATTTTTCCTTTGCTTCCATTTCTGCGATGAGTTTTTCCAGACGCGCCTTGTTCGCATCGGGGTTCCGGTTGGCCGAAGCGATCTTTTTATCGTATTCGTATAGGTCCCTGCGCAGGTCCTGCGCTTTTTCGATAAGTTGACGGTATTGGAAGGATCGCACGGCAAAAAAGCTCGCCACGGTGACACACACGATCACGACGGCGAACACCACGTAGAGCCAGTTGCGCCGGACCGCGCGGCTGGCGCCGTACATGCCGCGGAGCATGCTGGTCTGGGTACTGCCGAGTTTCCCTCCGTCAATGACTCGTTCAAGCCGTTTTCCGTTCTTCATCAGCTTCTGGAAGTCGTCGGCATCCATCTTGTTGCGCATGAGTTTCTTGCGGAGCTGCAGCGTGATGGAGGTGTCGTCGTCCTTTCCCTTCTGCGTTTCACGCGGCTGCACCGCTGACGCGCTCAGATAGCCGAACTCGTCACCACTGCGCAGCGCGTCCCGGTTCGCATGTTCCAGAAACGGGGACAGGTTGTCCTCCTGGGTCTTGACGCCGGTGGCTTTCGCGGTTCCGGTGCTGCCGGCATTCAGGTCAAGCTCCACGGTCGAGGAGACGAGCTTGAAACGGGGACCCGCCTTGCCGAACCCTATTTCATCGCCGTCCATGATCTCTTTTTCGGTGATTTTTATCTCGTTGACATAGGTGCCGTTCGTGCTCTGAAGGTCCTGCACCATGATGCGTTCAGGCGATTTGTAGATGATGAGATGGTGGCCCGACACGCTCTTTTCACCACTGTTGACCACAATGGCGTTCTGCGAACTGCGTCCGATGGAAACGGCTCCGTCGGGCAGGGGATAGCGCCGTTTGAGGTCGATCCCGCGGGTGACTTCAAGGTAATAATAGCTCATAGAGGTCGTGTCGGTGGATACATTGGTAAATTACATCGTCGTGCAGCGGGCGCACAAACGGTCCGGAAAAATGCGCATCGGGACGGCCGGATGGTAAAATTGCATGACTGACGGTGCAGTTACTCCCCTGCGCCAAGGGGACAAAACCTCAGTGTATCGTCCGGGAACATCGTGTATATTTAATGATCCGAAAAAAAAGAAATCTTCAGTCCCCTTCCGGCAAGGAGGTACAAGCACCATGAAACGCCGGCATTTTCTAGCAGCGGTACCCGGGCTCGCCGCGCTGACCTGCGCACGCGAAGAGCGACGCGCGGAGCGGTATGACCCGAACGAGTGTCCTTTCTGCGTCGTGGCAAAAGGGACGTGCACCT
>JAFGOU010000332.1 GCA_016926315.1 Chitinispirillaceae bacterium | reverse complement strand
GCTGCACGCTCATCTGCCCACAGCATGCGATTTCGGAACGCGACAAGGAGATCGGATTCGTCGAAACCGGCGCATCCGGCGGGATCGGATTCGTGCACGGACGCCTCAATATCGGCGAGGCCATGAGCCCGCCGCTTATCCGCGCCGTTTTAAACAATGCCCCGCCCAATGGCACCACCATTATTGACGCCCCGCCGGGAACGTCGTGTCCGGTGATCGCATCAATCCGCAAAGCGGATTTCATTGCCCTCGTTACCGAGCCAACGCCGTTCGGACTGAACGATCTCGGCCTCGCGCTCGACATGGTGTGCGTCCTGAATATTCCCCACGGCGTTGTCATCAACCGGGCTGAAGCAGGAAACCGTGACGCACAGGATTTCTGTAACCAACGGCAGGTCGCCATTCTCGCCGAAATCCCCGAGGACCGCCGCATTGCCGAAGCCTATTCACGCGGCAGGGTCGTTCTTGATATCGTTCCTGAAATACGAGGGCGGTTCGAGAAACTCGCCAATGCTATAACAGAACAGGTCCGGCCATGAAAGAGATCGTCATTATCAGCGGCAAGGGGGGAACCGGCAAAACGAGTATTGCAGCGTCGTTCGCCACTTTGGCAGGCGCCAGCGCGGTCATGGCCGACTGCGACGTTGACGCGGCAGACCTCCATCTTATCCTTAAACCAACCATACAAAAGCGCGCAGAATTCCGCAGCGGGCACAAGGCGGTCATCCGCGCCCAACGCTGCACCGGGTGCGGGAAATGCGAAGATCTTTGCAGGTTCGGCGCGGTACGCGAAGAAACCACCTGGGACGCGTATCCCGGCGTGCGGTATGCAATAGACGACATAGCCTGCGAAGGATGCGGGGTGTGTATCCGCTTTTGCCCTGCCGAAGCGATTGATTTTCCGGAAGAGGTCTGCGGCGAATGGTTTGTTTCGGACACGCGGTTCGGTCCAATGGTACACGCCCGGCTCGGCGTCGCCGCGGAAAATTCCGGCAAGCTGGTCACCCTGGTGCGGAACGAGGCGAAAAAAATAGCGAAGGAACGGGGTGCCGACCATCTTTTAATCGACGGTTCTCCCGGTATCGGCTGTCCGGTCATCGCTTCGCTGACCGGCGCTGACCTCGCACTCATCGTCACTGAACCGACGGTTTCGGGCGACCATGATCTGCGGCGCATTGCCGGGCTCGCGAAACAGCTCGGCGTTCCCGCCATGGTGTGCGTCAACAAGTTCGATATCAATCCCGAAGCGACCAGCGCGATCCGCCGTTTCGCCGAGAGTGCGGGAATACCGCTTGCGGGAACGGTCAGGTACGACAAGGCCGTGACCGCTGCGCAGCGGGAGGAAAAAACCGTCATCGAATACACAAACAAGGGGATCGCCGAGGATATCACCTCGATCTGGAATGCGGTAATCACCCATGAACCGCGGAAACGACCATGAACAGAAACGTCACCGACAATCAACCGATGGGAGACGGCGACCGCGACCTTCCTGCCCCCGACACCATGCGACGGATGAACGACCCCGACGGATCGGCCTATATCAAGGGCATCTGCGGCGACACCATGGAGATGTACCTTATCATTGAAAATGACCGCGTGGCTGAAGCGACGTTTTATACCGACGGCTGCAACGCCAGCCGCGCCTGCGGCTCCACCGCCGCGCGGATGGCCATGGGAAAAACGCTCAAGGAGGTGCTTCGCATCTCCCCTGCCGATATCATTGACGCATGGGGAGAGATTCCCGGCGGTAATGTCCACTGCGCCATACTGGCCGTCAACACGCTGCATAAGGCGCTCGCGGATTACCTGCTGAGAATGCAGAAGGGATAAAAACAGCAATGGCGACTGAAGACAATCTGCTGCGGATCAAAACCCGGTTCGACAAATACGTAACGGCGTTTTACACGGGCGTGAGCGAGCATGACTCCGCGATACGGATCAAGGAAGTACACTCGCGAAACGTGGCGCTTGAAATTCTCACCATTGCCGATTCGCTGGGATGTGCAACCGAAGAGTGCTACCTCGCGGAACTGAGCGCCCTGCTTCACGATATCGGCCGGTTCCAACAGTTTAGACAATACGGCACCTACCGGGACTGCGTTTCGGAAAACCATGCCCTTCTCGGCGTCAAGGCGCTGGATGAAACCGGCATTATCGCCGATCTGGGCGAAGAAGACCGGACACTGCTCACCATGCTGGTACGCGATCACAACCGGGCGCAGCTTCCGGAACACACGGACGCGCGGTTTCTGTTTTTCCTCAAGCTGCTGCGCGATGCCGATAAAATCGACATCTGGCGCGTGGTGACCGAGCACTACCACGGCATCGCCACCGACGACGCGATCGACATCGGCTTGCCAGACTTGCCGGAAATCTCCGACAGGATCCTGCATGACGTTATGAGCGGAAGGATCGCGCGCGTGGAAGACATACAAACGCTCAACGATTTCAAGCTGCTGCAGATCGGCTGGGTGTTCGACGTCAATTTTCCCCGGTCGTTCGAAATCATACGGCACCGGAAGTACGTCCAGAAAATCAGCGCGGTCCTGCCGCAGACCGACGAGGTCAAGCAGGTCGTAGCCGTTGCGCTCGATCACGTCGAAACACACTACACGAGAGAAAGGAGCGTGTGCGAATGCCAGATCCCCTGACCCCGTATGGCAACAAACCGATGGTCACGCCCATAGTCAACGCCGTGAATTATCACTACGCGTCGTTCGACGTGCTGCGTCGGATCACCGACGGCGAAATAGACGGCTATACCTACCACCGTGACGACAATCCGACCGTTCGCGTCGTTGAAAAAGAAATCGCTGAAATGGAACAGGCCGAGGACTGCATCATCTGTACGTCGGGCATGGCCGCGTGTACGCTGGTCTACCTCACCTATTTAAGCGCGGGTGACCATCTTATTCTTTTTCACGACATCTACGGCGCTCACTATAAAGTATCACTCGCGCTTGAACGGTTCGGCGTTGCCATCACCTGGCTCAACGCCGATGACGCCGGCGCCATCGAACATCATCTCCGGCCCGAGACCCGCATGATCTTCTGCGAGTCGCCGAGCAATCCTCTCTGCAAAATCATTGATCTTTCGGCACTGGCGGCAACGGCAAAAAAGCATGGTATGAGACTCGTGGTCGACAACACCTTCGCGACCCCGTATCATCAGAATCCCCTTGCGCTCGGAGCGTCCCTTGTCGTGCACAGCGCCACCAAGGCTCTCGGCGGGCACAACGATCTCATGGCTGGCGCCATTGCGGGCAGTAAAGAGGATTATGACAAGCTCTGGTTCAGCAGGCAGGCGTTCGGCACCACACTGGATGCCTACTCAGCCTCCCTGCTTGAACGGGGATTGAAAACGTTCGACCTGCGTGCAAAAAAAATGGCGGCCAACGCACACGCCGTGGCCGCTTTCCTTGCACAGCATCCGGCCGTCTCCAACCTGCGCTACCCGGGATTATCCCGTGATCCCGGACATACAATCGCCTCATCGCAAATGAGAAAAGGATACGGCGGGATGATGGCATTTGACGTTGGAAGCACTATAGAAGACGCCAAACTATTCATCGGCAGGCTTAAAACCATTCATCACGCGGTGAGTCTTGGGTCAACCGAATCGCTCATCTGTATCCCCTATCTTACGACAATGCTCTATATACCGCCGGAACGCAGGACGACCTTCGGGGTAAACCAGCACACCATCCGCCTGTCCATTGGAATAGAACCTGTGGAATCGTTGCTGGATGACCTCGAACAGGCTTTAAGCACATTATCAAGATAATAGCGGCGGAGATAGGCGAAAATATATCTCGAATACGGTAACCGGATAACAATCGCCGTGATTTCATATCATGATGTTAAGCAATACGGAAAGGGCACAATTGTTCCATGAACATAGCCGTTACCTCGTCAGGAAAGAACCTGGATAGCCTAGTCGACAGCCGTTTTGGAAGGTGTCCCTGGTTTATCATCGCTGACCCTGAAACAATGGAATTTGAAGCCATTGAAAACCCGAATATCGCGCTCGGAGGAGGGGCCGGGATTCAGTCAGCCCAGCTTATAGCCGGAAAAGGCGTGGAAGCGATTTTGACCGGCAACTGCGGTCCCAACGCCTTTCGTGTTTTCAGCGCAACAAAGTTAAGGGTCATCGTCGGCGTCACCGGTACGGTGCGCGATGCAATTGAGGGTTTTAAAACAAACAGGTTTTCTTTGAGTGATGCCGCTAATGTAGAAAGTCATTTCGGTATGAGTGGACAATCATATAACAATTCTATAAATGGAGGAGGTAGTATGCCACAAGGAATGAGAGGTGGTCGTGGAATGGGCGGCGGTCGCGGCATGGGCGGCGGTCGCGGAATGGGCATGGGTATGGGTAGTGGCCGTGGTATAACTGGTGATCCTGGTATTGGAATGGAACCTTTCGGCGAATTAGCATCTAGCGCGCCGACCGGTCCGTCATCTTCCCCTGCTCTTACAGCAAGGGTCGATGAATCCTCCTGCGCAGGCTGCGAGCGGTGCGTACAGGTATGCGCCATGAACGCAATCGCTTTTGTGAATGCCATCGCCGCCATTGACCCGACCCGATGTAACGGGTGCGGCCAGTGCGTAACGGCATGTCCCAAGGGAGCGATTTCTCTTGTTAAAAGATGACGCGTTTCTACCAGTAACGAACGTACGCCGGGAAACCCGCGATGAGCGCATTTGATTCGGCTGAAAATGTGGCGCGGTATGAAACCTGGTTTAAAAAAAACAGGTTCGCGTTTGCATCCGAGATTGCGGCGATTTACTATCTTCTTCCTGAGGGCGCCGGATTTGAAGTCGGGATAGGAACAGGGCTTTTTGCGAAACGTCTCGGCATCCGCATGGGAAACGATCCGTCGCAGGAAATGCTGAGAGTCGCGCGGTCGCGCGGCCTTACGGTGTATCGTTGCTCCGGTGAGCAGCTGCCGTTTCTTGACCGAAGTTTCGATTACACGCTGATGGTTACCACCATCTGTTTCTTGGATGATCCCGAAATAGTGCTCCGGGAATGCCGGCGCGTGGTCAAACCGGGGGGATTCGTTGTCATCGGCTTTGTCGACGATGAGAGCCCCATGGGGAAAGCGTACCGCGGAAAGGCACAACAATCCGTATTCTATAGGGAGGCGAGCTTTTATACCGTGGATCAGGTAAAAAAAATGCTTATCGATACGGGTTTTACCATCGATGGTACGTGTCAAACGTTGTTTAACGCGCCGGATGCGCTTGTCGCGCCACAGGCACCGCGAAACGGATCGGGCGAAGGGTCATTCGTCGTTATCCGGGGGATACGGATCGAACGGGAAGAGAGGATCCATGAAAAAACGCCGGCCTGAGCAAACGTTGTACGACCGGCTGAAGACGGCGCGTGAAATCATCGGCCTCGGCGAAGAGGCTACCATGGATGAAATCAGACGGGCCTTTCATGCCGTGATCCGACGGTGGCATCCGGACAAAGCCGGCGAAAAGGCCGGCGCCCTGCACGATGAGAAATCGCGCGAGATACTGGCAGCGTACCGGACCATAACCGATTACTGCAAAACCTATAAAATTTCCTTTTCCCGTGAAACGGTGAACCGCTACCGTTCTTTCGAGGAGTCATGGTGGGAACAGTTCGGCCATGATCCCATGTGGGGAGGGTGACTATTTGCATCGAAGATTACACTATTGTTCTAGCGCTCTTCTCGCCGGGAAACGTGCGTTTTTTTTCAAAACCTGACTATCATACAGCGTCATAGTAATCCGCGATAACAAATGGAAGAAAAAAAATCTATTGTTTTCGGACCGGTACCGTCCAGAAGGCTGGGACGCAGCCTGGGAATCAACAATATTCCGCCTAAGATATGCACTTATTCGTGCGTATATTGCCAACTTGGGCGCACGATACGGATGCAAACAAAACGTCAGGAATTCTTTACTACCGACGATATTGTAAGTTCTGTTCGAAATAAACTGAACGATGCGGCACATGCCGGCGAAAAGGTCGATTATATCACTTTTGTCCCTGATGGCGAACCGACGGTGGATCATAATCTGAAGCAGGAGATTGACTCCTTGAAATCACTGGGTATTCCAATTGCCGTTATCACGAACGGTTCTCTTATAGGGCAGGAAGAAGTCCTAGAAGCACTGGTAAGGGCCGATTGGGTTTCTCTCAAGGTTGACGCGGTTGATGATAAAGTATGGCGCCGTATCGACAGGCCCCATCGGTCGTTAGCGCTCACCCCGATTCTCGATGGAATGCGGACGTTTGCGCGTGCCTTCAAAGGAATACTCACGACCGAGACCATGTTGATTGCGCATATAAACGACTCCGATGCGGCGCTCAGGGAAACAGCTGATTTTGTGCATTCACTTCAGCCGTCAAAAGCCTATCTATCTATTCCTACTCGTCCGCCCGCCGAAAAAAAAGCATGTGCGCCGGACGAACATCTCGTCACCCGGGCTTTTCAGATCTTTAAGGAAAAAACAAAGGACATCGAATACCTGACGGGATACGAAGGAAATGCCTTTGCGTTTACCGGCGATGCCGAGCATGACCTTCTCAGCATAACCGCCGTCCATCCAATGCGCGACGACGCGGTCGATGAATTCCTTAAGCGGGCCGGCGCGCAATGGAACGTCGTTCACCGTATGATAGAAAAGGAGCTGCTTACTGAAACGGCATATGACGGCAAAAAGTTCTATGTAAGAAAATTCAACAAAAAATGATTCGGCGGTAAAGCCGTACATATCCTGGATAGTCGGGATGGGAGGGCATATAACGGCCGGATGTGACGAAGCCCTGTAAATGTTCCATCATTCTCATGTATTTACCTGGTTAGCCACCTTTACCGTACTTTCGGCGGGAATGAATGCTTTCGGTATTCTCTCTATTGTAAAATATAGGGGGCTGGCGGAAAAAGCCAAACCTATTTGATGTGTTTCGCGGCCGGAGTGCTGATCTATATTTCCGCATCCCATCTTTTGCCCGCGGCAACCGCGGAAAGAAAACAACATTCGCTAATCGCGTTTTTAGGCGGCGTAGCGCTTGCGGTTTTTATCGTTTTTTCAAAATTTTCATAGCGTTCCACCAAAGGAGCACCGTATGCCGATCATGGAAATAAGCGTTGTCCCGCTGGGCACAAAAACCCCTTCCGTCAGCCGCCATGTTGCTTCGTGTGTGGGCATACTCAGGCGCAAGAAAGGCATCCGTTACGTTCTTACGGCAATGAGTACGATTGTTGAGGCGAAAAGATGCTCGACGCTTGTACGTCTTGTCGAACAGATGCATTCGAGCGTTTTTGAACACGGGGTGCAACACATGACATGAAACAACACTTTGAATGTAAAAAAAAATCGGCCTAATCCGCGAACCATCAGGCACATGGAAACGGTACCTGTATTCATGGAATAAACCGGGAATAAATATTATATTTTTACGATTTTACGAAAGGATACCGATATGGGTATCGCGGAAAAATATCTTCAATCGCCCAAAGACATCGCGGGACACGTTACTATCGTCATTGCCGTCAAAACGCGGCGCGCTGAAGACTTCCATTGCACGATTGAAGCGCGATCGACGGATATAGGCGGAAGTTGCATGCAGGAGGTGAAGCGCATACGGCCGGTGATTTACAGAGCAATAAAGAACACAAGGCGTTTTCCGTTTTCGATGTCTCTCAGGCCGTCTATTCCGGCCCTGCGGCGGGAAACGTTGACAGACGCGCTGCCGGGACAGTGTCATTTGACCTGGAATTAAACAGCGGGTGCGAACCACAGAAATCCGGCAAATGCGGATCTTGACGATAAGGACTAATTATAGGGAGGAACACATGCAAAATACCCTCAAGGCCTCAGAAATTGAAATCGGCTTTCATCCTCAGGGATACCGCATAGACAAAACCGCCACGCCGCTGAACCGCTACACACGGTGGACGATTGGCACGGATGGAAAGTGGTACGAGCCGAAACCGGTTTGTTTTGATTCGATGCCTGCGGAGGGCTGGCTGAAAGCGGAGGGGTTCGAATGGAAATGATCGTCACTTTCCCCGGCGGCAAACGCGTTGATGCACACTACAAAGGATTTACCATCCGCACTGACCAGTCAGTGGCAAACAACGGCGAGGCCTCCGCGCCCGCACCCTTCGACCTTTTTCTGGCTTCCATTGCGACCTGCGCGGGCATTTACGTCCTTGATTTCTGCCAGCACCGGTCGATTTCCACGGAGCAGATACGCCTGATACAGAAAATAAAAAGCAACAGCGAAACGAACATGATCGAGGCAATCGCCATTGAAATTTCCGTCCCGCCGGAATTCCCGGCAAAATATAAAGACGCCGTTGTCCGGGCGGCGCAGTTATGTTCGGTCAAGAAACACCTCTTTCAGCCGCCGGAATTCTCTGTTTTTCTGAAAATAAAAGAAGCCGAACGGGCAGAAATGGCATGATTTATTCCCGACAATCGGTGCCCACCGGCATAGCCGGTGGTTTAGCTTCAGAATTACAAACATAACGTCCAGAAAGGAAACTCATGACTATCCCACTTCCCGACGAGGTCCTGGCAGCCTGGAAAGAACGCGAAGGACCGGTGGTTCTTGTCACCGTTGATGACGACCACATACCGAACGCGATTTACGCCTCTATCGCGCATCTGATGTCGGACGGCAGGCTTGCCGTGACCGATAACTATTTTTTTAAAACAAAAGCGAACATCGATGCCAAGACCGCAGCGTGCCTGCTGTTCATAACAAATGACAGAAAGGCATACCAGATCAAAGGGACTATTGACTATCATACTTCCGGGCCCCTCTTTGAGGAGATGCTCGCGAAATCGAACCCCAAATATCCACGCAAAGGAGTGGCGCTGCTCAATGCCCGGAAAGTATTTCGAGGAAAAGACCAAATAGCCTAATTCGATATTACCATGACAACGACACAGCAGATCCCACCAAGGAAAGGAGGCTGTCATGGAGGAAAAACCGGTCGGGTGCGCCCGACCAACAGGCGGACCGGTAGGAGAAAAGCCTGCATCTGAAAAGAAATCCGAATCGTCACCGCAAAAGGAGGTCCGTTCAATGGTTATGGTAGGGAAAAAAGCACCTGACTTTGTCGCGCCGGCGTATCACAAAGGCGCGTTTACCAGTGTAAAATTATCCGATTTTCTCGGGAAGTGGGTGGTGCTCTGCTGCTACCCGGGCGACTTCACCTTTGTCTGAGCGACCGAAATCTCCGCGGTCGCGGAGAAACACAGCGAATTCGAAAAACTCGGCGTCGAAGTCCTCTCGATGAGCGTTGACAGCGTCTTCGTCCACAAAATGTGGAACGATAACGAAATTTCCAAAATGGTCAAGGGAGGCGTGCCGTTCCGCATGCTGACCGACGCCGGCGGAAAGGTCGGTTCAGTGTATGGGATTTACGACGAAGACGCGGGAGTCGAAACAAGAGGAAGATTCCTGATAGACCCGGACGGCGTCATTCAGGGGTACGAGGTCCTGACCCCGCCGGTCGGCAGAAACGTCAGCGAAAGCCTGCGACAGATTCAGGCGTTCCAACTTGTCAGGAAAAGCAAGGGCGCTGAGGCCACGCCGTCGGGATGGAAACCAGGCAAGATGACCCTCAAGCCCGGTCCTGACCTCGTGGGCAAGGTGTGGGAAGTCTGGAAAACGAACATGGCGTTCGATTGATGGTATCCCGGGGAAACGGCGGATTTTTTCCGCCGTTTTCACCTCCTTGCGATGATTCATACCCTTTCCGTTACCATCCTCGTCGATAATACCCAGGGCGGTCCCGGACTGCTTGCCGAGCACGGCCTTGCACTCTGGATAGAAGCGGACAATACCCGGATTCTGCTCGATACCGGCCAGAGTGACGCCCTGCTGCACAATGCGCGGACGCTCGGCATCGACCTCTCGAAGGCCGATGCCATTGTCCTGTCCCACGGCCATTACGACCATACCGGCGGCCTCAAGGCGGTCATGGAACTGAACACGGCCGCTCCCGTATATTGCCATGGCAATGCCGTCATACCCCGGTACAGCCTTCGTGATGACGGAAAATCGCATGAAATCGGTATGCCGCATGAAACGGCCGCTGCTTTGTCCGCGTCAGGACGCATGCATCCCGTTGGTCAGCCCGCGGCAATCGCACCCGGCATTTTTCTAACCGGACCTGTTCCGCGCGTGACATCGTACGAAGATACCGGCGGCAGGTTTTTCCTTGACCCTGCGGCCCGTCAAGCAGACCCCATCGACGACGACTTGTCACTGTGGATCGAGACGCTCGGCGGCATCGTGCTGTTCTGCGGCTGCTGCCATTCCGGTGTTGTCAATACCCTCCGTTATATCGAAAGACTGCGCCCCCGCATGCGCATCCACGCGATTGTTGGCGGCCTTCACCTGCTCAATGCCGACGAACAACGGCTCGCGGCGACCATGAAAGCGCTCGCCCGACGTTCGCCGGAAACGGTTGTCCCCTGCCACTGTACCGGGGACAACGCGAAACAGAGGATATGTTTACTGTCAGGAATACGGGTGACGCCGGGTGCCGCAGGTATGGTGGTTACACTACCCGGGTGACTTCACTTACAATTTGAGCGCCGCGCTCGCGGCCACGTTCATGTTTTCCGCCTTGCGCGAACGCGCACCGTAAGGGGCATAATTGCGGTACTGATAGTCGGCGAACAAATTAAAGGAAAGACGTTCAAACGGCGCTACGCTTGCCTCGAGACCGATTCGAAAAACACGACTGTCGGCCACATAGGACTCAAAACCGGGATCACTGTCATCGGTCCTAAACGCGCAGCGCAGCGAGGCATCCACGGCTCCCTGTGTCATGGTCAACCGCAGCGCCGGTTCCAG
>JAFGOU010000331.1 GCA_016926315.1 Chitinispirillaceae bacterium | reverse complement strand
CCGCAGAGGCGCAGAGGACGCGGAGGAAATGCATTGTTTTGATTTTGGTCATCCTCATTTTTTCTCTGCGCACTCTGCGTATTTCGAAAGGCTCAATACAGGCCTCCGCGGTGAAATTGTATTTGTTTCATGGGATTTTTTCAACTCTTCAACAAAATTCATGAATAATCCGGGTTAGTTCATCGCCTGAACGGGTATTGGTCGATACGATGATTGTTGATAATGTATCGCCTTCGATACGGCCTCAACCATTTCAGTATCTTTCCTGATACATGATGCTGGCGTTTCCTCGTGGTTACTATTATTATTCCATATCAAACAGGGGGATATTGGCATCCTCGCCGCTGGCATGGCTGTTGCGAAAAGGTTTCATAGATAAACCCTATCCAGGAGGATCTATGAAAAAAGGTTTTCGACTGACCTCTCTCGCTGCGATCTGCTCGGGCCTGCTCCTCTCCAGTTGCGGAATCAACCCATTCGGCCCGGGTGAGAGCGGTCTTAAAATCTTTGCCCATCTTGGCAAGGCGCTCCAGAAGCCATCCCAGATGAATGACGAGCAATCCAGCAAAACCGGGAGCAAGGCTACCGTTGCCACGGCGCAGGCAATGGCGAAACGGCTTGCGAAAAGCGCCGGGGATACCGAAGCGCTTGCTGATCCGTCCTGGCTCAAGGCGCACGGTATCGCCGATAGCGGCAACGGCGTTTACTGCTATTGGGAAGAGGTGGCGAACAAGCCGAGCGAAGAGGATGTTTTTAAGAAGGTGACAGGCCGCGGTGAAGTGAAATTTACCTACGACGGCGTTCCCACGCTCGGGAGCATCGACACCGCGAAAATCACCGGCATCATCTCCTTTGAAATGGCCGGACGCGAATACAAATCCTGGAGCGAGGTTACGGACACGATTCGGGTCAAGATCTCCTTCCTTACACCCGACACCAAGGACCTCACGCCCGGTCTTATCACCGCATGGGGCAAAAACATCAGCGATCTCCAGTCGCAGGGCCGCGGCGATACGGCAGCATTCTATCTCGACTCTCTTGACGATGCCGCGCATGTCCAGTACGGTGAAGGCCATTTTTATGACGCTCATACCGGCCGCATCCACGACGGCGAACCGGCCAGTTTCGATTTCACCATGCAGGTCATTCACAAAAATACGGTTGACGCCGGCAAACCGTACGAGCGCTACCAGGACAATGAGGGGGTCATCAACTTTTTCCTTGAACGAAAAACCGGCGACCCGCTTTACTTCACCATTCACTTCTTCCCTTCCTACTACCGGACAGGCACCATACAGAAGGGCGGACCGGACGGGCAGACCCTGGTGACGTTTGAGTACAACGAAAAAACCAGGATCGGCAAGGCAACCTATTATAATGAGGATGGGGATGTGATAGATACGGAAAACCTGTAAAGGAACGGTATGATTAAAAGAGCGATGGCATGCATTGTCGTGATGATCGTTTCCGCTTTCCCGGCGCTCTCTGCCGAACAACCGGAGAACACCGTGGTGCTTCAGCCAAAAGTCGCGGTGTATAATTACAGCGCCATGCCGAAGGATCCGCTGGCGTCGCTGTTTTTTTCCGCAACGATTCCCGGCACCGGGCAAATTTACAACAAGGAATACCTCCGCGGAATCGCCACGGGCGCCGGTTTCTGGGGAGGGTTGCTTGTCTCCGAGTTGCTTTTATATAAATGGATCCGAATTAACACCGATACCCTCTTTTTCGAGGAGCTCGACAAGGAGGGGAGACCGACCGGCCTGAACCGGGCCGTGTATATGATGCGGGATCCTGATAATCAGGTGGGCTTGGCCACTTCGGAGAAAGTGGCGCTTGGGTCAGCGGTACTTATCGGCGCCGCCTCCTACGTCTTCGGCCTCATCGACTCCTACAAGGGCGCCAACCGGTTCAACCGAAAACTCGTGGCCAGCGGACCGGTTGCGCCTTCACTGTATTGCTCGCCGGGGACGGCAAGGAATGAGGTTGGAGTGCGATTGAATTTCTGAAAAGAAGGGTGCGGAAGTTCGAATGCAATCCCGGCGGCATGGTGGAAGGAATGGCAAAGGAGACGATTCATCCGGTGGGCGCGGCATAAAAGGTCAAAAGAATTCTTTTGTAACCGGTCACTGATAAACGCCGCGTATTTTCCCCCTTTCTGACGCCGTTTTCGTGCTTGACACCTGATGCTGCAACATAATAATTTATAACAGCAGTTTTGGGGCAACAGGGAATGGATGCGTTTGAGAAAATACGGAACCCCCTGTTGTCGAGCATGATCCTTTTTGTTGTCACCCTTATCCACAGGCGAGGTGTTTATGATTCATTCTCTTTTTTGCCGCGGTACGGCGATGGTCGCTCTGGCATCCTCATTATCCTTTGCCGGGGTCGGCATTCAGGCGGAAATCGGGGTGCTTAATTATGGAGAAATTTTATCCATGTCTTCAATGTACCAACAAGGCCCCGACAACCTTGGAACCAGAATCGGCGGGCGGTTTGATCTCGGAACGGTCGGGCTGGATGCGCTGTTCGGCTTCGGCTCTACGAGCGAAGTAAAATCCATCGATTCGATCGATCAGTACGCGTCGCCGCACTATCTTAATTTCGGGGCAACGATAGGGCTGCGCCTTAAACTTTTGGAGGGAGATAAGGCGGCGCTTTCTTTTCTGCCGCGGTACTCAATGACATTTGTCAAAAATGGAGCACCGTACTATGACTTCAACTCAGACGAACAAAAGTTTAAATATTATTTTTGCGCGTTCAATTCGATTTTCGGCGGGTTGGAGCCTTCGGTAAAACTGAGCGATAATGTCGAACTTTTTTCAAATTATGGCCTTTTTATAAAGTTTGTCCCAAAATCAAAACGAGCCGAAACGCAGGGAATAGATGCGGTAACGCTGGAAAAAAACGATGACGCCGTGGTATCAATCGGTTTGTCCGGCATCCTTTTCGGACTGCGCTATAACCTGTAACCGCAATACCACCGGATGGCGGAGGCAATGTCCGCCATCCAATCCCGGCGCCCGGGAATAATTGCCGCTGTCCCTGTCAGCGGACCCAGCGCAGATTCGGCAGATGTTTTTTGGGTTGGACCTTTTTTGAAAGTCCCCACGAACAAATCACGCCTGGCCACTGTGGCGGAGGTATGGTTCCGGAATAAGGGTTCATGCAAACAGACATTTTTTCCCACCCGGACTTGCCGTCGGAAGTGGTGCCGGAATAGAACAGGGTTGCGACAAGTTGATTCCCGGCAAACGAAACCGTGGTCGACCAGGAGAACGATCCGTCATCATCGGTTTCCTGCCCGTTAAATTCATCGCCGATCAGTTGATTCCCCGATAGGGTAAACGATGCAAAGGAAGTGTCATAACAGTTCCCTTCGTCATAGTTATACCAGCTGACCAGGTTTTGACTGATGTCGGTCAGTTCACTCGTATCGGTGACGTTCTCCGATTCGCTTCCCTTATCCCGGCCGCCGCTTTCGTCGGGAATATCCCATTGATAGATGTATTTAACCGTTATCCATTTTCCAATAAGCGCATTCATATCCACGGTAACGACTGCGGATGCCGGCTCTTTTTGACAACTGAACATGCCAACGGCGAAGATGCACGCGACAACGAGAACGTTCCGGACTCCGAAGAAAAAAGGCATTACTCCTCCCTTATGAAAGTGAATGATATGGTAAAAACAAACGGGTAGATCGGCTCTGTATCTTGTACGTTACGGTCGTTCAAGAAGAGGCATGTTCCTCCATTTACACATTTTATAGTATAGCTATTACGGGCATAAAAAGCCAGAAGATTTTTTCCGTCCGGCGCAGCGCCGGCATTACCCGTCAGTCGGCATGATCCTGCCGCCGGTATTGACCCGGAACATGCCGGTATTCTATGATTGTTTATGAAGCAGCAGCCTGGAGGTTCCCCATGTCCATGTCGGTTACGATCAGCCGTTACCGCACGGTTCCCGTCGTGCAGGTGATGGGTCGCGTGGACGACGCGGAACGACCGGGAACGAAAACGCTTTCGGATACGATCAGGAAAGTGTGCCGTTCGTCAAAGGGTACGGTGGTTATCGATATCAGCGCGATTCAGTTCCTCGACAGCCATGGCCTTGGCGTCCTTGTTTTCCACAACTCCGTCATGGAGCGGGCGGGACGGCGTCTGCTGTTCTACAATACCAACCGCAACCAGACGTCATACATGAACCGCCTGTTCGACTGCACGAACCTGTTCAGGATATTCACCGTGATCTATGACCTGGAAATGAGTGAAAAGGAAGGGCCAGCCTGAGACGTCCGGCACGCCTTGAAATGCTGAATTGCGTTGCCGCCGGATTATCGCGCAAAGGGAATAATAGTAACCGGCGGCTCTGCAACCGAACGGGTCGCCGAATGCCGGATAATGACCCCGCCCGGTTTCCTGACCGCGGCAAGGGGGAGATTTCTTCCCAGCAGGTCAAACGTTTCCTGAACAATCATCTGCCGCCCGATTTGGTCGCTCCGGGTCACCCGGTAGGGACCGACCGCCGTATTTCCCGCCAGTTTTTCGTACCTGACAAGCGCTTCGAGGAAGTAGTAATCGGCATAGATGATCCCCATGTCGACGTCGTGGCCCTCTTTCCTGCTGCCGGTGGAGTGGTTAAGGATGCTTGCCTGGGTCGAAAGGCCGCGGTATTTCGGCGCCCAGAGGCCACGGATGAGTGACACGGCCGAATCGCGATACCGCGCCGAGTCGGGCGCGCCGGTAAAGGTGGCGAGCTCGAGAAGGGCCGATGCAACGATCGCCGAAGACGACGCGTCACGCGGCACCGAATCGGCAGGAATGCCGGGAGCGTCAAAGTCCCAGAACGGCACCCGGTCGGCCGGAAGGCGGCGCAGGTAGTAGTCCGCGGCCTTACGCGCGGTTGCAAGAAACCGCGCGTCGCGGGTGAACCGGTACGCCATGGTGAATCCGTATACCGCCCACGCCTGGCCGCGCGCCCAGCACGAGGCGTTGGAATACCCCTGACGCGTCTCCTGGCGGATCATGGCGCCGTTGTCCTGGCTGTACCTGACGACATGATGGGTCGAGCTGTCGGGCCGGAAATGGTTGGTCATGCTTTTTTCCGCATGACTCGTTGCCATGGTACGGTGGGTGGTAGTGCCGCCGTTTGCCGCGGACCAGAACAGGAGCTCAAGGTTCATCATGTTGTCGATGATCGCCTCCCAGCCCGTATCGAACGGCGCGAATGACCAGGAGTCGATGATGCCGGCGAGTGTTATATAGCGCGTTGACAGGGACTGGGAGGCGGTATGAATGACCGGCAGATAGGAAGCGGTTCTAAGCAGGCGGTAGCCGTTGCCGTAGCTGCAGAACAGCATGAATCCCACGTCGTGCGTGCCGGTATTGGTGCGCTGGCCGTAGAGCGCCTCGGTCCAGCGCCGTGCGTTGTAGCGGAACAGGGTGTCCCCGGTTTTTTCGTAGGCGTACCAGAGGCAGCCGGGATAAAAGCCGCTTACCCAGTCGCCGGGGCCGACGGTCTGCCAGACCGCTCCGGTTTGCGGAGCACGCCGGGGAAAGGTGGTTGTGGCATTCTGGAGCTGGGTCATGGTTGTCCGCAGGCGGGCAAGCGAAAAGCTCCAGATCGAATCAAGCGTCGCGGTCGGAATCGGTGAGGCGGAGCAGATATCGCCCAGCAATCCCATTAGAATCAGCGGCAGCAAGAGGGTGTTTCGAGAAATGGTCATTTCAGCGTTCCGGGCGTTGAGGCGAAGAGCTGCGTTCTGGACCCATGACCTTAAAATAATCCACCGCCGGCGTTATTGCGGCACCATCGTGCGGAAACTGTTTACATTTTAAAACAGAGGTTCGGGAAGGGAAAACAGGCAGCGCTGTGGCGGGAAAGCGCGCGGCAGGGG
>JAFGOU010000330.1 GCA_016926315.1 Chitinispirillaceae bacterium | reverse complement strand
GCACCGGCGCTGAGCGCCGCGGCGCTGAGAGCGGGGATTCCGGGCTTGAGCAGTGGCAATTTCATGCGATTTTATAAAAATATGATATGCTGGCGCCCCAAAGACCGCTTCTCCCGGTGTCGCATAGTATTTTATACCCGTTGCCCCGTGTTCCGTTTCAAAGGAAAACCATGCCCGAGCTGCCAAAAAATCCCTGTTTTGCCAGTGACAACTGTTCCGGAATCTGTCCCGAAGCCATGGACGCGTTGATAAAGGCCAATGAGGGGCACACGGTCTCCTATGGCGACGATCCGTGGACGCGTGAGGCGTGCGACCTGTTCCGGGAGGCGTTCGAGACCCATTGCGAAGTGTTTTTCGTGTTCAACGGGACCGCTGGCAACGCGCTTGCCCTTGCGACGCTCTGCCGTTCCTACCATAGCGTGATCTGTCATGAGTACGCTCATATCGAAACCGACGAGTGCGGCGCGCCGGAATTTTATTCGCACGGAGTCAAACTTCTGCTCGGGAGCGGCGGCCAGGGGAAGCTGGCGCCCGGCGATATCACGCGGCTGGTCACCAAACGAAGCGATATCCACTATCCCAAGCCCCGCGCCGTGAGCGTGACCCAGGCGACCGAATTTGGCACGGTATATTCCGCCTCCGAGCTGCATGGTATCAAGAAGACCGCGCAGGCCCACGGCCTTCGGATGCACATGGACGGCGCGCGGTTCGCGAACGCCGTGGCGGAACTCGGGGTCCGGCCGCGCGAAATCGCTCCCGACTGCGGCATCGACGTGCTGGTCATGGGCGGCTCGAAGAACGGGCTGGGTCTGGGCGATGCGGTCATCTTTTTCGACCTTGCGCTGGCCGAAGAGTTCGCCTACCGCTGCAAACAGGCAGGGCAGCTCGCTTCTAAGATGCGCATGATCGCCGCGCCCTGGGCGGGGCTCCTGAAAAACGGCGTCTGGCTGAAAAACGCGCGCCATGCCAATGCGTGTGCGGAACGGCTTGCGAAAAGGTTGCGTGAGATTGCGGAAGTCGAAATCCTGCTCCCCCGTCAGGCGAATTCGGTGTTCGTCAAAATGGAAGCGGCGGCGGCCGAACGCCTCAAGAGGAAAGGGTGGCATTTCTACCAGTTCATCGGCTCCGGCGGAGCCCGCTTCATGTGCTCGTGGAACACCACGGAAGCCGAGGTGGAGGCGCTGGCGGGCGATCTCAAGGAAAGTATCAGGGAAACAAAAAAGCCATGACGCTTTCGCGCCATGGCTTTTGGTAACACGGTAATCACCGGCCCGGATCAGTAATCCTCCATACCGCCCATGCCCGGTGCGCCGCCTGCAGGCGACTTTTCCTTCTTCTCCGGTTTTTCCGAAATGATGCATTCGGTCGTGAGAATGAGTCCGGCGATACTCGACGAGTTCTCGAGTGCGGTGCGGACCACCTTGGTCGGGTCGATGACGCCGGCCTTGATAAGGTCTTCGTACTTGTCGGAGAAGGCGTTGTAGCCGTACGGGCCCTTGTTGTTTTTCACTTCGTTGCAGACCACCGACGACTCCTTGCCGGCATTGGAGGCGATCATGCGGAGAGGCTCCTCAATGGCCCGGCGGATGATGTCGATGCCGATCGCTTCGTCGCCTTCGAGCTTCAGGCTGTCGAGTGCCGAGGAAGCGCGGATCAGGGCGACGCCGCCGCCCGGCACCACGCCCTCTTCGACCGCCGCGCGGGTCGCGTGCAGCGCATCCTCGACGCGGGCCTTCTTCTCTTTCATCTCGGTCTCGGTGGCTGCGCCGATCTTGAGCACCGCAACGCCGCCGGCAAGTTTGGCCAGGCGTTCCTGCAGTTTTTCGCGGTCGTAGTCCGACGTGGTGTCGTCGATCTGCTTGCGGATCTGGTTCACGCGGCCTTTGATGTCGGCCGATTTGCCCCCGCCCTCGATGATCGTGGTGTTTTCCTTGTCAATGACGATCCGCTTGGCCTTGCCGAGCGAATCCACCGTGGTGTTTTCGAGTTTGAATCCGGCCTCTTCGGAGATCAGGATGCCGCCGGTGAGCACCGCGATGTCTTCGAGCATTGCCTTGCGGCGGTCGCCGAAACCGGGCGCCTTGACCGCCGCTACCTTGAGCGTGCCGCGTAGCTTGTTGACGACCAGCGTGGCCAGTGCCTCGCCCTCGACCTCTTCGGCGATGATGAGCAGGCTTTTGCCCATTTGGACGATCTTTTCGAGAAGGGGAAGGAGGTCCTTCATGGCGCTGATCTTTTTGTCGTGAATCAGAACGAGCGGCTCTTCGAGGAGGCACTCCATGGTGTCGGAATTGGTGACCATGTAGGGCGACTGGTATCCGCGGTCGAACTGCATGCCTTCGACCACTTCGAGCGTGGTGTCCATGCTCTTGGCTTCCTCAACCGTGATGACCCCGTCTTTCCCTACCTTTTCCATGGCGTCGGAGAGCAGGTCGCCGATGGTGATGTCGTTATTCGCTGAAATCGAACCGACCTGGGCGATCTCTTTCTTGCCCGATACGGGACGCGAGTCCTTTTTGAGCTGCTCGATGATCGCCTTGACCGCTTTGTCGATCCCGCGCTTGAGCGCCATGGGGTCTGAACCAGCGGTGACGTTTTTAATGCCGAGGTGCGCGATCTGCTGGGCGAGCACGGTAGCGGTGGTGGTGCCGTCGCCGGCAATGTCGGAGGTTTTGGAGGCGACCTCTTTCACGAGCTTGGCTCCCATATTTTCGAATTTGTCCTCGAGCTCGACCTCTTTGGCCACGGTCACGCCGTCCTTGGTGACGGTGGGCGATCCCCAGCTTTTTTCAAGAACCACGTTGCGGCCGCGCGGGCCGAGCGTGACTTTGACTGCGTTCGCGAGGATATCGACTCCCTTGAGAAGTTTTTCCCGCGCTGATATTTCGAAAGCAAGCATTTTCGCTGCCATAATTCATGGACTCCTTTTTAATGGTTGATTTCTGTCGTGATTGCTCCCTGGAAAAGAAGGTTAGATGATTGCCAGTACGTCGCTTTCACGGACAATGAGATACTCCTGACCATCAATCGTGATCTCGGTTCCGGAATATTTCCCGTAGAGGACTTTGTCGCCTTTTTTAAGCGTCATATCGATTTTCGCGCCCTTGTCGTTGGTTTTTCCCGGTCCGACGGCAATGACTTCACCCTTCTGGGGCTTCTCTTTTGCATTGTCGGGGATGATGATACCGCCGGCGGTCTTCTGCTCGGCCTCCATGGGCTTGAGAATAACCCGGTCTTCCATCGGTTTCACATTCATACTGCTTCCTCCTGGTTTGGGTTTGTTTTTATTGGATATTCGCCTGGTTTCCGTTCAGAATAGCCGTTTGCAGGTCATTTCGACCGGAGGGAAAAATCCATTGTACTGATCCGTTGAGAATTTCCCGCTTCGTTCGAAATGACATAAACAGTAGTTTGGCTGAACAGTGGCCTGGACAGATAAACGGTTCCATTGATGTCGGGTAATTAAGCAATATATATGCCGGGTGAAGGAAGGCATGTAATTTATTAATTTCCAGAAAGATTGCAGGAAAAAAACAGTGTTTAAAATTGAAAAACGTTTGATTTTGGAACGGAAGGCTGTTTGAAATTCAGATATACAGGGGTCTTTTCTGGCCAATCGAGCCCTTCGGCGCTACTCGCACCGCCAGTGCCCTGGGACAGCGGGAACGGGAGATGATGACATTGATAACAGTGCCCAAAAAGGGCCTCGGGCCTGCTATGCTTTTTATTGCCCTTTCCATCACCCGCCCGACCTTATCCACCCTGTCTTGTTTTATATTTCCATGACTTCTACCCAATCCCAAGGTGAAAAGAGATCCTGCTTCATGGCTGAAAAGTTTGTCTACTACATGTCCCGGGTCAACAAAAGTTACCCTCCGCAGAAAACGGTGCTCAAGGACATCTCCCTTTCTTTCTATTATGGCGCGAAAATCGGCATCATCGGCGTGAACGGTTCCGGGAAAAGTACGGTCATGAAGATCATGGCCGGCATCGATACCGAGTACCAGGGAGAGGCATGGATCGAACAGGGGCGCACGGTGGGGTACCTTTCGCAGGAGCCCCGGCTCGACGAATCGCGCGATGTCAAGGGTAACGTCGAGCTCGGGGTGAAGGGTGTCAGGGATCTGTTGACCGCGTTCGAGGAGGTGTCCATGATGTTCGGCGAGACGATGTCGGACGAGGAGATGGACAAACTCATGCAGCGTCAGGCGACCCTGCAGGACCGGATCGACACGCTTGATGCATGGGAACTCGACCGGCAGCTCGAGATCGCCATGGATGCGCTCCGGTTGCCGCCCGGCGACGCGGACGTCACGAAACTTTCGGGCGGCGAACGCCGCCGTGTTGCCCTCTGCAGGCTGCTCCTGGAAAAACCCGACCTGCTCCTGCTCGACGAGCCGACCAATCACCTCGATGCCGAGTCGGTCGCGTGGCTCGAACGCCACCTGCGCGAATACAAGGGGTCGGTGATCCTGGTCACGCATGACCGGTACTTCCTCGATAACGTGGTGGAATGGATACTGGAGCTTGACCGCAGCAGGGGAATTCCGTGGAAGGGCAACTACCGCTCGTGGCTCGAGCAGCGGATGGAGCGGCTCGCGCAGGAGGAGAAAGAGGAGAGTGTGCGCCGACGGCGTCTCAGGAACGAGCTTGACTGGATCCATACGTCACAGAAGGCGCGGCAGGCAAAAGGCAAGGCGCGGCTCAACGCGTATGAGGAGCTGCGCAATCTCGAAACACCCGACAAGGTGACGACCGCGAGCATCATCATTCCGCAGGGGCAACGGCTCGGCAGTGTGGTGATCAAGGCGGAAAACCTGACGAAGTCATATGGCGACAACCTGCTGTTCGAGAACCTCTCCTTCGACCTGCCGCGCGCCGGGATCGTTGGGGTCATCGGCGGCAACGGCACGGGAAAGACTACGCTGCTCCGGCTTATCACCGGTCAGGAGAAGACCGACGGAGGAATGCTTACGATAGGGGAGACCGTGCAACTCTCCTACATCGACCAGTCCCGGGACAGCCTTGATCCCGAGAAAACCGTATTCGAGGAGATTACCGGCGGCGTCGATACGCTTGCGCTCGGCAGGCTGACCATCAACTCCCGGGCGTACGTCGGCAAGTTCAATTTTTCCGGGCAGGATCAGCAACGGCTGGTGGGCGAGCTTTCCGGCGGCGAACGCAACCGCGTTCATCTCGCGAAACTGCTCCAGCGCGGCGGCAACGTGCTGCTGCTTGACGAGCCGACCAACGACCTCGACGTGGAGACGCTCCAGTCGCTCGAACAGGCGATTCTTGATTTTTCAGGCTGCGCGGTGGTCGTGAGCCACGACCGCTGGTTTCTCGACCGGATCGCCACGCATATTCTTGCGTTTGAGGGAGACAGCACGGTGGTGTGGCACGAAGGCAATTTTGCCGACTATGAAGACGCCCGGTGCAGGCGGCTCGGCCAGAGCGTCGATCAGCCTAAACGGGTGAAGTATCGGAAACTGCAGCGGTAAATTAAAGAAAGGATAGGGCATGGCATTCGAAACGATTAAGCGCATCGAGGAACGGATCAGGGGAAACGAAACGCTTCCCGAGGAGAAAAAGCAGGAATTGCTGGTTCTCCTCGCCAGGCTGGAGAGCGAAGTGAAGGGGCTGTCGGAGGCGCACCGCGACGACGCGCGCAGCATCACCGGTTATGCCGAGACCCTGGTGCACGAGGCGACCCGCGGCGAAAAAAACCCGGAGCTGCTCAGGCACTCGCTCGACGGTTTGACCCTTTCGGTGCGGCGATTCGAGGTTTCCCATCCCACCCTGACGGGGCTCATCAACACTATCGGCCAGACGCTCTGGAAGATAGGGATTTAACAAAAAAAAAGCCCGCGGATGCATTCGCGGGCCTTTGTGTTTTGGATCGAAGTATCTATTGCGGGATTACGTTCTGAGCATTTGGTCCTTTCGCACCATCAACGACTTCGAACTGCACCTTCTGACCCTCTTCCAGTTTCCTGAATCCACTTGACTGGATCGCAGAAAAATGGACAAACACGTCGCGAGAACCATCGTCCGGTGAAATGAAACCGAACCCTTTGGCCTCGTTAAACCACTTGACAACACCTGTAGGCATACAACAAACCTCTTTTGAAAAATGAAACAAATGGGTGTCACCATGACACCCGTTATGGTGAATAATATAATTCCCGCACAAAAGCGGCAACCTGTTTTTTCGCACCGGTCATGCAAACGCCACCGCCACCGCCCCGCGATACCGGTCGAATTCCTCCCGGATTTCCAGGACGAGCTGCGTTGCCCGCCCGCCATTGCCGCTTCTGCCCGCGCGTTCAAGGGAGATGAAAAGGGACTGGAGAGACAACGCGCCGACCGTAGCCGAAGAACTTTTAAGCGTATGGGCAAGCGTCGTCAACGTCGTGTAATCCGACGCCTTAAGCGCGCCGTCCAACTCTTTTTGCCTGGCCGGCATCTGGTCAAGGAACATGCCGACGACCTCCCTGAAGATGCTCTCGTCGCCGCCCAGACGCGCAAGGGCATCTTTTTTATCCAGTATCGGCGGTTGAGCGGTTGAACCGGTTGCACCGGGCGCCGCCGGGCCTTTTACCGCCGCGCATACCCGGTTGATCGCCGCTGCAAGATCCTGAAGGTATACCGGCTTGACAAGGTGCCCGTTCATCCCCGCGGCAAAACAGCGTTCCCGGTCGCCTTTGAGCGCCGAAGCGGTCTGGGCGATAATGGGTAAGGCCCGGTTCTTTTCCCCGGCGCGACCGCTGCGAATGGCCTGCGTGACTTCATACCCGTCCATTTCCGGCATCTGTACGTCCATGAGCACAAGATCGAACGGCTGCGCGGCCAGCATGCGGAGCGCGTCTTGTCCGCTCGAAGCGATCGCCGCGATATGGCCGAGTTTGCTGAGAAGGTGCGACGCGACCAGGCTGTTGACGCTGTTGTCCTCGACGATCAGGATGGTGAGTGGTTCGGCCGCTGCCTGTCGGCTAAGATCGTCCGGCTCGTTTGCACCGTGCAGGGCGACCGCGCATACTTCTTCGGTCGCGCGGCGGAAGGCAACCGAAAAGGAAAAGGTCGATCCCTTGCCGACGGCGCTTTTTACCGAAAGCGAGCCGCCCATCATTTCCACAAGCCTGTTCGATATGGAGAGCCCGAGGCCGGAGCCGCCCGACCGGCGCGCATGCGAGGATTCCACCTGGGTAAAGGGCAAGAATATTTTTTCCCGGGCATGTTCCGGAATGCCGACACCCGTATCGATAATGTCGAACCTGACACGGCAGAAGCTTTCTTCCGCCGCCTCCCGGTAGGCACTGATCGCGACGCCGCCCTGCTCAGTGAATTTCACCGCATTGCCGACCAGGTTCACCAGCACCTGCCTCAGGCGTCCGGCGTCGCCGACCATCAACTCGGGCAGGTCCGGTGCAATGGTTACCTTCAGGGTGAGATTTTTTTCACGGAGGTATATGGTAAACAGTGAGACGGTTGTCGATATGACGCTGCGGAGGGTGAACGGCTGCATGTCGAGATCGAGCTTGCTTGCCTCGATTTTGGAAAAGTCGAGGATGTCGTTGAG
>JAFGOU010000329.1 GCA_016926315.1 Chitinispirillaceae bacterium | reverse complement strand
GTATCTGGACGAGCGGCTTTTCACGGAGGCGGGGATACGGGTCGCGTACCAGGATTTTTCCCCTCCGCGGTATCCGCAGCACTGGGCAGGCGGCGACAAGGAGTTCATTCCCGGACTGTCGGTAGTGGACCTGCTGTTTAATTGCGGAAGCGGGAGTCTTGCCGTTCTCATGGGAAACCCGACATGATGCACATCGCGCATTCGAAACCGTATCTTACGAAAGAAGAACTTGCCGCGGCCAGGTCGGTGATTCTTTCCGGGCAGCTTGCGCAGGGGCCGTTGGTGGAACGGCTGGAAAAGGACCTCGCGGCCTTCGTCGGCCGGCGCTACGGATCGGCGGTGTCGTCGGGCACTGCCGCGCTCTATTGCGCGCTGCGCGCCCTTGGAGCGGGACCGGGGCGCGACGTGATCATTCCCACCTACGTGTGCGCCGCCCTTCTTAACGCCGTAGTCATGTGCGGCGCGCGGCCCGTGCTGGCCGACGTCGATCCGTACACCGGGAACCTGACGCCGGCGCTGGTGAAACAGAGGTTGACAAAAAAAACGACGGCCGTGATCGTGCCGCATATGTTCGGGTTTCCGGCCGATGCGGCGGCCATCGAGAGGCTCGGCGTACCGGTGATCGAAGACTGCGCCCAGTGCCTGGGCACGACGAGCCGGGGAAAAAAGGTCGGCGGGCTCTCCGCGGTTTCGGTCTGTTCGTTTTACGCGACAAAACTGGTCGCCGGCGGCGAAGGGGGAATGGTCGTCACCTCCGATGCCGCCATCAGAAAGGCTGTCGTCACATTGCGTGAGTATGATAAGCGCGACGCTTATATCCCGGCATTCAACTTCAAGCTGTCGGACCTGCACGCCGCGCTTGCCCTGGCTCAGCTCCGGAAACTGCCGGAGATGGTGCGCCTGCGGCGGGAGGCGGCAGCGCGATACCGTATCCTGCTCGGCGGCAGGGCCGGGGAGATACTTCCGCCGCAGGAGGCGCGTGATGAGGAACCTGTTTATTACCGGTTTGTCGTCACCTGCGCGGTTGAGACCGGCCCGATCGTGAAAAAATTACGCGGGAGGGGCATCGAATGCGGCAAACCCGTCTATGCGCCGTTGCACCGGTACCTGAAAAAGCCGGGATATCCCAATGCCGATCGGCTGCAGAAGACTTCGCTCTCCCTGCCCATGCATCCGGGTTTGACTGCGCAGGAGGTCGCCTTCGTCGCCCGGCAGGTGCTCAAACAGACCGGACGGCGTCCATGACGATCGCTCCTGACAGCGTGGTGGCACGCGCGCCCGGTCTCGCGCAGCGCCTTTTCGAGGAGCGGATGCTGATCATCACCTCCCGTGACAGCATGCTCCACCGGTTTAACGAGGTGGGGACCTTCATCTGGGGGCTTCTGGAAAAACCCCGGCACATCGCCGAGATTGTTGAAGCGATCGCAGCCCGGTTCGACGGATTTGACAAAAAGAAAAATCGGGCCGAGATCGTCGCGTTTCTGGCCGGGCTGGCGGAGAAGGGGCTGGTCCGGAGCGAAGAGGTTCCTTGTACTTTGAAAGGTCGCGGCCGATGTTATTAACGGTCTCATACTAGTATGCACGGAATACACCATGCCGGTCATTTCGACGAACGCAATTGCCCTTCGACCGGCTCAAAACCGCGTACGATACCCTGAAAACCGATTACTTGTTTTTACCTCAACCCCTAACTCAATAATAGCAAGGAATGGTTCTTACTTTATAAATAGTACTATTTCAATTTCGCGAATAACCAATACCTAAGACAAAGCTGATTCCGGCAGTTCTACCACCCGGTTTTATTAAGGGAAATCCTCACCAGATACACACTCCCTGCCAACCCGATCCGGTCGAGATCGAGAATCATGCCCGGTCTTTCGGTACGGTAGACCACTCTTCCAGAAAGGTCATATACCGACAAAACAGTGTTGTTCCTGGCCCAGAAGGGTACGGTGAAGACCCCGCTGATCTGTCTGAAAAGCGTTTTTTGCGCGATCGACGGGGCGGGTGCTGCTGCCATATCGCGCCGGACCGCAACGTCGACCGGTTTTTTCACCACGGTTATGGTCGCGCTGCCGGCAGTGAGGCCGGAGGCGGTGGCGGAGCAGGTGATGACGCCGGTCTGGCTTGCGCGCGAGCGGACGAAAAAGGCTGACTGGCCGTTCTCCATGGCAATGGGCGATTCGCCGATAAAATCACCTGCACCGCTTGCTGAAAGGGTCACGGAGGTGGTATTGTAGGGCACAAACGGGTTGTTTGCGTCAGCCACTCTTACCAGCACACGGGTCATGTCGCCGCCCGTGAAAATAGTGCTCGTGTCGGGGGTCAGGGTGATTTTCGTGGGCGCGCCGGGCGTGTACCAAGTCTGGCTCACCACCTTGTTACCGCCGATATAGCCATCGGCCCGCAGATAACCCGATGTCGGCGCGTTGGAGAACTCAAAGACCGGCTGCGGCAGCGAGGTGTAGGCGTTGGGATTGATCCTGCCCTTTGAGGTGGTGCCAACAAAGAGTTCGACCTGGTCGCAGTTGCTGACCACGCGGATGGTGGAGGGTGAGTTACTACGCCAGAAGTTGCAGATGTGGAGCATGGGCCCGTACTTCGCTGGGTCGCGTTGTGACTGGAAAAAGTAGCCGGCGAATTTGTTGATCCGGAACTGGTCGGCCATGCCGTGGTTGGAGACATAGCGGCCGTCATTGCCCGCGACTGCGTTATTGTGGCTCGATGGGTAATCAAAAGCGCACCAGCCCAGCATGCCGCCCCACTTGCTCTGTGAGTAGGAGTTGTTTTGTCGAACGCCGTGCTGGTTGATCAGTTCGATCAGGGAGTCCTCCCTGCTGAACGAGTTGGTTGGATAGCCATGGCCGACCGACTCGGTGGTGATGATCGGCATATTGGGGGGATTTGAAGACGGGTCGATGAAGTTCTGGGTCCAGATGTCTTCGAGAAAACTGGTGGCGGGATCGCTGTTGGAGCGCCTGATGCCGCAGGTCAGGCGGGTGGGGTCATAGGCGCGGGCCGTATCGTTCATGGCCTTGTAGAAAGTGTTGTTGTCCGCGGACTCGTTGATCCGCACCCCAAAGGTGAAGAGCGACGGGTGGTTCCGGTCGCGCACGATCATGTCCTTGAGCACCTGCATTTCGAGCGCTTGCCAGGTGGTGTTGCCCACGTACATCCATCCGGGTACCTCTTCGAGTACAAGGAGCCCGATCTCGTCGCATCTGTCAAGAAAATCCGGGGCCTGCGGATAGTGAGAGGTGCGGACGATGTTACATCCGAGGTCGTATTTGAGGATGTCGGCGTCCTTGCGCTGGAGTCTGCGCGGCGCGGCGCGGCCGATGAACGGGTAGGTCTCGTGTCGGTTGAGTCCCCTGAGCTTGAGGAGCTGGCCGTTGATGTAAAAACCGCCGCTGGTTTTGTTCATGGTAATAGAGCGTATTCCCATTCGTTCCCGGTGCTCGTCGACCCAGGTGGAACCGTCCCGCACCTGGGTCCTGACAGTGTACAGGTAGGGATTGTCGATGCTCCAGAGCGTGGGATTGGAAATCGCCGGGGTGGCGTGGGTAAACAAATAGCTGCCGTTTGCCGGAACGCTCTGTGTGCTCGATACGGTCGCGACCACGTTGTTGTTACGGTCAAGGATGTTCGTGGTGACGGTGGCGCTTTTTGCCGAGGCGTTCCGGTTTATGACCCGGGTACGCGCGGTGACGGTCGGGTTTGAAGGTGCGGTCTGGGAAGGGTTCTGTGTCGAAACGAAAATCCATTCGACATAGAGCGGGTCGGTGATGATAAAGTTGACGTTACGGACAATGCCGCCGTAAATCATGAAATCGAGGCTGCCCCCTTCCGGTGGCACGGCCGACTGCTGCCGTGAATCCACCCGTACCGCGATCAGGTTGTCCTGGCCAACGGTGACCCGGTCAGTGATATCGATCGTAAAGGGCGTATAGCCGCCCTGGTGGGTCCCCACCTGCTGCCCGTTGACATACACGGTCGCATTGATGGAGACGCCCTCGAATTCCAGCAGAAACCGGCGATCGGCATGGGCGGACGAGGGGGTGATATGTCTGCGATACCATGAGATGAACCTGAAGGCGGATTCGCTCTGAAACGCATGTTTGGTAATCACGTTCGCGTGCGGAACACACACGGTTGTCCAGCCGTTTTCGCTCAGGGTCGTTGACTGACCGTTGGCGACGTCGGTGTTGTTATACAGCCATCCGGTATCGAGTTCGGTTTCGACGCGGTTGGAGTTCTGCGGGATAAAGGGAGCGGCGGCGGCGGTCATGTCGGCGCCCGAAACAATGACCGCCAGTGCTGAAACAACGGCAGTGGTAAAAAGCTGCTTTTTCACGAATACCCCTTTGTGCAGGTTATCGGCGTTTCGGTTACTTATAATATAAGTAGAGTAACCGGTACAATGGCCTGTTGAATGAAAAAATGTTTACGAATGTAAACGTTCGGGTCAACACTGAAGAGTGGATCTATGATATTTGAAAATGGTGATAACGCTGTAATGGCATATTAATCGGCGCTTTAATGATAATCGACCCCCGGATTTCATGATCAATATCTATTGGGATATTAAAATCAGATAAAAATAAGCAAGGTATGGTCAACGATAGGGTAAGATGGATGACCCCAGGGAATCCGCAAGGTACGTACCGTACCGAAGCAGAACTGTTATCCTCGTAATAACGTATGTTTTCCTCATTCTGTATCTGCGTGAAATTCAAGACTTCGCTTGAAAGTCACGTCTGCCTGTGCAAAGCAGCTACGACACCGTCGGCGCAGCGAGAGCCGGTTTCCCGGCTTTGACGGCTTTAAAAATCAAAACGTGAATATTATTATAGGGAGCGGCGGCAACTATATCTGGGCTTTGCATCCTCCCGGAAATTTGCTTCTGTATTTCGCCCACCTCGATTCGATAGTCGTCGTCCCCGGCCAGATCCGGCGGGCAGGGGACACGCTTGCCACTCTCGGCCGCACCGGTAAAAACGCCGCGTCCGCGCGTTCACCCACCCATCTGCACCTCATGGCGCTTGAGGCGGACGGCGACAGCATCAAATCGGTTGACTGGTGGGACCTGGTGCACTAGGGAATGCCGGGGCGTAGTAGGGCCTTCAAAGGTAAAAGGCAATCGGGCGCTGATGCTAGTTGACTTTTTCCCCTGAATCCCGTATATTTTAACCAAATGGTTAAACCGGATAAAAAAACCATACGATTAAAAAACGCCTCTTCCGAATCCCTGATTCTTTCGGCAGCGAGGGCGGAGTTCATCGACCACGGTCTGCGCGGGGCGCGGATGCAGGCGATTGCCGACCGGGGCAGGGTCAACAAGGCGCTTCTTCATTATTATTTCCGCTCCAAAGAGAAATTGTACGAGGCCGTGCTGCAGGATATGATGCATACCCTGCTCGGCGCGGTGCGTCAACAGCTTCCGCACGAGGGTGGCAAGGACGATCTCAGGTCGCTTTTGCGGCTGGTGGTAACGACCTATATTAAGACATTGCAGCAAAACCCGGACTTTCCCCGTTTTATTCTCCGGGAGATCGTTGAGGGCGGCGCCCATCTACCGATCATGGTGAACGAGCTTATCTCCTCGTTCGGCGACATCCCGCTTCGTATTCAACGTCTGCTTGTCGCGCAGAGAACCCTGGGCGGAATCAGGAAGGTGGATCCGGTCCACATTGCGCTGAACATTCTGGGGATGTGTATTTTTACCTTTATCGCGCGCCCGATCGTCGGCGCGGTCAATGAACGGCTGGACCTGGGAATCCGGTTCGACGACGGATTTTTCAACCAGCGTATCGAGGCGATTCTCGATATGGCCTTCAACGGGTTATTCAAGGAGCATTGACCATGCACTATCGCGCCCTGCCCATGGTTCTCGCCTTCACCCTGCCTCTTTTCGCCGGGCCCTTTACCCTTCATGAAGCGTACACCCGGCTGTTCAAGAACAACCTCGACATCCTGGCGGCCGGGGCCGAGCTCCGGAAGGCCGAGGCCGAGATGGTCGAAACCAGAACCGTCTGGTGGCCGTCGCTTGACGCCGGCGCCTCCTACCAGTACCTCAGCGAGAGGAACCGATTGCGCCTGGTGTTGCCTCCCCTGGTACCGGGAGCGCAGCAGATCAATCTGAACAGGGAGATCGGGAGCTATGATCGCGCGGAACTGGGGCTTGACCTCTCATGGCCGTTGTTTACCGGTTTTTCCCGCTATTATGCGGTGCTTGGCAAAAAAGAGTACGTTGCGATAAAAAAGGCCGCTGTCGAGGAGACCGTCAGAAGGACCACCCTGTCGCTTGGCATGCTCTACCTGCAGTGGGAGTTTTCCTACAAACAGGCCGATATGCGGCGTGCGTTCGTGGAGCAGCTCGAGGCGTATACGCGCCAGATAACGGCAATGCGTGAGGCCGGTACCGCACTCACCTCCCGTTTTCTTGAAGCCCAGGCGCGGCTGCAGCTTGCCCGCGTGGAATGTGCGTCCGCCGAGGACCAGGCCGACAGCCTGCGGCGGGAGATCATGTCGTTTGTGCTGTGCAAGGACAAATCGATCGTTCCGGATACCGCTGGTAGTGCGTTCGATACGCTTCCCCTGCCCAGGCGCATGGTCATCGACACGGCGCGGCCCGAACTCATCATGCTTTCCCATGCGGCCGGGCAGCTTGAGGTGATGCGCCGGTCGCTCCGTTACCGCCATTTCCCGGTCATTGCCGGTCTTGCCGGTTACCGGTACGCAAAACCCGGAATGGTCATGGGCGGCGACGAGTTCATGGGATACGGACTCGTGGGCCTTCAGCTCAAGTGGAACCTGTTCGACGGCCTGAAGGTGCGCGCGCAGGAGGAGCAGCTGTTGGCACAGCTTGAACAGATCGATATTGATCGCACGCGTGTGCTGGAACGGTTGACCAGGACGTATGAGACCGCCCGCAGCCAGGTGAACAGCGCGGGGAACCGGTTGGTCGCCGTCGAGGCCTCGGTCGAGGCGGCGCGCGCCCTGGCCGAAGACCTCAAAAACTCGCTTGATGCGGGCATGATCACCACGGCTGATTACCTGAACGCCCTTGTCAATCTCGCGCAGGCGGAACTTATGAAAGAGCAGGCGAGGACCGCGAAGAAGATCGCCATGCTCAGGATGCTGTACGCAATGGGAAAGAAGCTGGAGTATTAAAGAATGCGGAATGTGGATTGTGGAATGCGGATTGAAAATCCAGCGGGGCGATGCTCTGAGTATTCTCCGCAATTCTTAATCCGCAATCGCCAATCCGCACTATATACAAGAGAGGTGACCCGATGAACAGACTGTTTTCACTTGCCAAAATCACGTTACTGCCGGTTCTTTTTTTCTGCGACCGGGGCGTGCACAAGGACTTCCTTGGATCGGCGGTCGTCGAAGCCCGCACCTACGCGGTTGCCACCACGGCGCAGGGAGCGATTGTCGCCTTGTTTACCGATGAGGGCCGGAAGGTGAAAAAAGGCGAACGAGTGGCGATCATCGACACCGTGCAGCTTGCCCTCTCCCTGCAGGAACTCGCCTCGGCTATCCGTGAACTCGGCACCACCGTTTCGGCCAAGGACGCGGAGATCAAGGCGCTGTTGACCGACGTCAAGGGCGCCGAACGGGAATTTGCCCGGATCGAGGATCTGGTGAAGAAAGGCTCCGCCACGGAACAGCACCGCGACAACCTGGGAACCCAGTTCCAGTCGGCCCAGATGAAACTGGTCGCCGCCCGTCGCCTTCAGTCATCGCTCAAGGAAAAGGAGAACGGCCTCAGGGTGAAACAGCAGCAGCTTGAGGACCAGATGCGGCGCTGCTACGTGACCGCCCCCGCCGACGGGATCGTGCTCACCCGCTATCGCAACACCGGTGAAGTGGTCGGCCCGGGGAACCCGATCATGGAAATCGGCGAGTTCGATTCGCTGTATGCCGATTTTTTCCTGCCGCAGGACGTACTTGCAACGGTCAAATACCTTCAAATCGTTCGCGTCAGGGTCGATTACAACGACGGCGTGTCCAGGGGAAAGGAAAAATATCTGCCGGCGCTCGTCACCTGGATCGGCAACGAGGCGGAGTTCTCGCCGAAAAACATCCAGACCCGCCAGAGCAGGAATGAGCTGGTATTCCGGGTCAGGGCGACGGTGCCCAACGGCGAAGGCGTGCTTAAAAGGGGAATGCCCGTCGAGATCTGGCGGTAAGGGATGCAAGCGATCGAGGCCGGGAATCTCTTCAAGAAATTCGGCGACGTTGCGTCGCTGCGGGGTGTATCGCTTGCGGTGTCCGAAGGATCGCTTGCCGGCCTCATCGGCGCAGACGGCGCAGGAAAAACAACGCTGTTGCGCATTCTCGTAACCCTTGTCGCGGCTGACAAGGGTAGTGCCTCGGTGCTCGGGCACGACACGGTAACGGCGATGCGGGCGATCAGGAGCGGCATCGGGTATATGCCGCAGCGGTTCTCCCTGTATCAGGACCTCTCGGTGCGCGAAAACCTTCAGTTTTTCGCCGACGTGTTCGGCATCCCGCCTGCGAAGCTCGACGGACGGATGAAGACCCTCCTGGCGTTCTCGCGTCTTGACGGATTCAAGAACCGCCGCGCCGGGCACCTGTCGGGCGGGATGAAGCAGAAACTCGCGCTTTCCTGCGCCCTGATCCATACGCCGCGCCTGCTTATCCTCGATGAACCGACCACCGGCGTCGACCCGGTTTCCCGCAGGGAGTTCTGGGATATTCTCTTCGATCTCAAGCGTCAGGGGATCACCATACTGCTGTCCACCCCCTACATGGACGAGGCCACCCTGTGCGATACCCTGTTTCTGCTGCACCAGGGGCGCGTGATGCGGTCGGGAACGCCGGACGACCTCATTGCCGGATATCCCTATGTCCTATACAAAGTCACGGGCGCCACCGGCGGCATCGCGGTACCGCTGTCCACGCCGCTTCCCGGCGGCGTCGCGCTCATGTACCCCAGCGCGGGAGCGCTCCACGTGGCGGTGAGGGACCGGTCGC
>JAFGOU010000328.1 GCA_016926315.1 Chitinispirillaceae bacterium | reverse complement strand
TTTCATTCCCTTCTTAAGTCGGTCCTGGAGAAGAAGCAGTCCATACTTGCCGGCATCAGGGAAGAGTTGATGATTCTCGATCCGGAAAATTATGGCGCAGTGCCGTTTTTAGGCATCAGGGGCATTGTGCTCAAGGCGCATGGTCGCTCGTCGATACGGGCGATCGCCAGTGCGCTTGGCGCCGCTCAGACCGCGGTATTGCGTAACCGGAGCGACCGGTTATTCGCCTAATCTTAAGAAAGGAATCGAACGACAGTGGGTACTATCAGAAGGGGAAGAATTGCCGCCATTGGAACAGGTGTTCCCAATGAGGTGATGACCAATGCCGATTTTGAAAAAATTCTTGATACCAGCAACGAATGGATTCTTACGAGAACCGGGATCAGAGAGCGTCATATCGCTCCGAAAGAAAGCGATTATTCCTGCGCGGGCCTCGGGACCGAGGCGTCCCGGAAAGCGCTGGAACGCGCCGACGTCGCGCCGGAACAGGTTGACGGCATCATATGCGCCACGGTAACCCCCGATTTTTTTTACCCCTCGACCGCCTGCAGGATTCAGGCCGCTCTCGGGTGCAAAAAGGCATTCGCCTTTGACTGCATGGCAGCATGCGCCGGATTTACTTATGCACTTACCATCGCCAATAGTTTCATTGGTGCGTGCCGGGGAAGCACCTATCTGGCCATCGGCAGCGAAATAATGTCGCGCACGATCGACTGGAGCGACCGCTCGACCGCCATCCTGTTTGGTGACGGCGCCGGAGCGGCCGTGATTCAGGCAACCGACGAGCCGGGAACGGGTATCCTGGCGGCGAATATCGAAAGTGACGGGAACTACGCGGACATCCTGAAAATGGCGGTCTGGGACGAAAACCGGGCCATGATGATGAGGGGTAATGAAGTTTTCAAGCATGCGGTGCGGATGATGTCCGATATTCTTGCCCGTACGATCGCAGCGGCCGGATGCACCTTTGACGAGATCGATTATGTCATTCCGCATCAGGCGAACATCAGGATCATCAAGGCGATAGGGGAAACGCTTAACCTTCCAGCGGAGAAGGTCTTCATCAACATCGACAGGTATGGCAACACATCGTCCGCCTCCATTCCCCTGGCGCTTGGCGACCTGTGGGACAGCGGGGCGATAAAAAAAGGGACAACCGTCGCATTCACGGCACTGGGCGGCGGGCTTGCAACCGGCAGCGCCGTTGTACGTTTTTAGCAACCATGTATTCCAAAAACGAAAGGACCTCCAGGTAATGCACTCCGTTTTTCTGTTTCCCGGCCAGGGATCGCAGAGCGTCGGTATGGGAAAGGAGTTGTTTGACGTTTTTGAATGCGCCTGCAGAAGATTCGGCCAGGCGGATGCCATTCTTGGGCGTAATTTGACAAAAACGATTTTCGAGGGACCGGCCGAGGCGCTGACCGTCACCAGCACGACCCAGCCCGCCCTTTTCACGGTAGAGGCCGCAATCGCCGATGTGCTGGTGGAGAAGGGAATTTCGCCGGCGCTGGTTGCGGGCCACTCCCTTGGAGAATACAGCGCGCTTTACGCCGCTAAGGTATTTTCATTTGAAGACGGACTCAAACTAGTGGCCAGGCGCGGCGAACTCATGGCTTCCGCCGGCCAGAAAAAGCCGGGTGCCATGGCCGCAGTTTTGGGTATGGAGAAGAACCGGATTATGGAGGTGCTGGCTACCGTAACCAACGGCGTGGTAGTTTCGGCAAACGAAAATGCCCTTGATCAGACGGTCATTTCCGGTGAAGTCACCGCCGTGCATGAAGCATGTGATAAGCTCAAGGCTGCAGGGGCTAAAAGGGTGATGCCGCTTCAGGTGAGCGGCGCATTTCACTCGCCGCTCATGCAGGAAATGGCGGACGAAATGGCATCAGTTCTTTCCGGTGTCACGTTCAGTGCGCCGAAGTGTCCGGTTATTGCCAATGTAACGGCAAAACCTGAGACAGATCCGATTTTTCTGAAAGAGCTTCTGGTCAGGCAGCTTGTGTCACCGGTACGATGGGTCGACTCAATGGGTACTCTTGCCGCTGCAGGCCCCTTCAATTGTATTGAGGCCGGGCCAGGAAGCGTACTCAAGGGGCTCGCGCGCAAATTCAACGGGTCGTTAAATGTTATTGCGGCTGCAACGGTTGGCAACATATCTTCCTTGCTCGAATCAAGGAAGGGGCATCATGATTGACTTTAAAATACAGTCAAAAAAAGCGTTGGTGACCGGGGGGGGGCGCGGAATCGGCCGGGAAATAGCCGTGCGTCTTGCCCAGGCCGGGTGCGATATCGCGGTCAGCGACATCGACCTCGATACCGCGAAAGCCACGGAAGCCGACCTGGAAAAGCTCGGTGTCAGGGCGCTTGCGATCAAGGCCGACGTCTCGTCGGCCGCTGATGTTGAAGGCATGTTTGCCTCCTTTCTCGAAGCGTTCGGCGCTATCGATATCCTGGTCAATAACGCCGGCATCACCCGCGACACCCTTATCATGCGCATGAAAGAGGCTGACTGGGATCTGGTGCTCAATGTGAACCTCAAGAGCGCGTTTTTATGCTGCCGCGAGGCGGCGCGTCCCATGATGAAGGCCCGGAGCGGTAAAATAGTCAACATTGCCTCAATCGTCGGCATGTATGGCAACGCAGGGCAGGCCAACTATTCAGCTTCCAAGGCGGGGCTGATCGGCCTCACCCAGACTCTTTCCAAGGAATTCGCGAGCCGGAACATCAACGTGAACGCGGTTGCGCCCGGTTTCATCCGCACCGCAATGACCGACAAGCTTTCCGACGCCGATAAGGCGAAAATCACCGATAATATCGTGCTGAACCGTATGGGTGAAGCACTGGATGTGGCAAACACGGTCCTTTTCCTTTCCTCAGCTCTGGCAGACTATATTACCGGCCAGGTGATCGTAGTCGACGGCGGGCTTGTCATATAACGCGACAATTACCATATTTATAGATTGCTTCAACAACCATTAATGAAAGGGGTATTGTGTGAGTGAAATGGAAACCAAAGTAAAACAGATTATTGCCGAGAAGCTAGGCGTTAGCGAAGATAAGATCACACCCCAGGCCGCTTTTGTCGAGGACCTTGGCGCCGATTCGCTTGACCAGGTCGAGCTTATCATGGCATTCGAGGACGGCTTTGACATCGAAATACCCGACGAAGACGCGGAAAAGCTTCGTACGGTAAAAGACGCGCTGGATTATCTGCAGAAAAAGCTGTAATTCGTTTCCCGGCATCGTTTGGCTGCCGTGTTTTCTATTCGTCCGTGGCCGGTCGGCTTTTCGTCCGGCGCACTATTCGTTTATAAAAGGATAAGAGAGTAGACTATGTCGAAGAGAGTCGTCATAACGGGTATCGGCGTTGTGAGTCCCGTGGGTAATAATCTTTCCGTGACCTGGAGCAGCCTTTGTTCCGGGAAATCGGGAATTGACCGCGTAACCCTTTTTGATGCGACGGATTACCCGTCGCAGGTCGCCGCCGAGGTAAAAAATCTCGATTTCAACCAGTATGTCGAAGCCAAGGAGGTCCGGCGCACCGACCGCACCATCCTGTTGTCGATAGTCGCGGCAAAAATGGCGATGGCCGATGCGAAGGTGGATATGGCAAAAGAAGACCCGCTGAGGTGCGGAACGATCGTCGGCACCGGAATCGGAGGGATAACCACGCTCGAAAACGAGGTGCGCAAGCTGGTGGAGCGCGGCCCTTCGCGGGTATCGCCGTTTCTCATTCCCATGATGATCACCGACATGCCGGCCGGACGTATTTCCATGGAGTTCGGGCTCAAGGGTCCGAATTTCGCCGTGGTCAGTGCGTGCGCTTCGTCCGCTCATTCGATCGGTGAAGCGTTTCTTCATATCAAAAGCGGTATCGCCGATATCATGGTGACCGGCGGTACCGAAGCGGCCATCGGCCCCATCGCTTATGCCGGCTTCAGCAATATGCGCGCGCTTTCAACCCGTAACGAAAATCCGCAGAAAGCAAGTTCTCCGTTCGATAAAAAACGCGATGGTTTTGTCATCGGCGAAGGCTCGACGGTCGTCGTGCTCGAATCCCTCGAACACGCCCGCGCGCGCAAGGCAACGATTCACGCCGAGCTTCTCGGTTACGGGGCGACCGGCGACGCCTACCATCTCTCGGCGCCTGACCCTGAAGGCGCCGGGGGGCGGGCTGCCATGCAGATCGCGCTCCGGTCAGCGGGACTTGAACCGTCGTCGATTGATTATATCAATGCGCACGGCACCTCCACCGAACTCAACGATAAGATCGAAACCGCCGCCATAAAAAAAGTATTCGGCGAGTATGCGAAAACCGTTGCCATCAGTTCCACGAAATCGATGACCGGCCATCTGCTCGGGTCCGCCGGCGCATTGGAACTGGCCGTTTCAGTCATGGCGATACGTGACGGCATTATTCCGCCGACCATCAATTACGAGGATCCGGACCCGGAGTGCGACCTGAACTACACGCCAAATACCGCCGTTAAAAAAACGGTACGGTACGCGCTCAGCAACTCGTTCGGGTTCGGCGGACATAATGCGTGCCTCATTCTTGGCAGATATGAAAATCCCCCCGTACCTACATGAGTTCCTGAAGTCGCTGTGGCGAAAAAACCGCACGACTCCCGCGCAGGAGGGACCGCTTGACCGGTTTCAGGAGATCATCGGCTACCGTTTCACTTCCGAACCATTGCTTCGCCAGGTTCTCACGCACAAGTCTTCGGTCAACACCGATGACGGCAAGGGGCTGCAGTCAAACGAACGGCTCGAGTTCCTGGGCGATGCGGTGCTCAATTGCCTGGTCACCGAGCACCTGTATCACCGGTTTCCCGAACGGCATGAGGGGCAGCTCTCTAAAATCAAGTCACTCGTCGTTTCCCGGAAGATTCTCGGAGAAATCGCCCGAACGTTCGACGCGGGCAGGTACCTGGTCTTCGGCATTTCCGAGGAAAAGACCGGCGGCCGTGACCGGCTTTCGATTCTGGCAAACGTCTTCGAGGCGATTCTGGGCGGCATCTTTCTCGACGGCGGTTATGAACCTTCGAAACGGTTTCTCGTTCAGTTTCTCTTTTGTCGCCTTGACGATATCGTCAAAGATGAACGGAATGTCAATCACAAAAGCGTAATACTCGAATTCGCCCAGCGCGAAGGACTGGGCATGCCTCGCTACGTGACGCTTTCGGCCATCGGTCCGGACCATGCAAAGGAGTTCAGAGTCCGCATTGAGATCGCCGGCGTGCCGCTTGGCGAAGGCAGCGGACCGAACAAGAAGATCGCCCAGCAGAACGCGGCGCAGAGTGCGCTGGCCAATTACCGTAAAGACGGACTCGTTTCATATATCAAAGGAGCAAAAAAAGATGAACTGGTTTCTCACTGACGAACAAAAAATGATCATCGAGACCGCGCGTGAGATCGCACAGAAAAAAATCATACCGGTACGGGAAAAGTATGACCATGAAGGCATTTTTCCCTGGGACGTTGTCAAGGCGTGCGCCGAGGCCGATCTCTGCGGACTGTACATCCCGTCGGAATACGGTGGATTCGGTGGCGGCGTATTCGATCTTTGCCTTGCGGTCGAGGAGCTTTCAAAGGCATGCGGCGGCATTTCGCTCGCTATTGCCGCCACCGCGCTCGGTACGTTTCCGATCCTTCTTTTCGCAAGCGATGAGCAGAAAAAGAGGAATCTTCCCGATATCGCAAGCGGTAAAAAACTTGCAGCGTTCGGGCTCACCGAGGCCAACGCGGGTTCCGACGCGCTCAGCATGAAAACGACCGCGGTCAGGGATGGCGATCAGTATGTACTGAACGGCACCAAGCAGTGGATAACGAACGGCGAGAATGCCGAGATCTATACCATCATCGCCAAGACCAATCCGGCAAAAGGCGCACGCGGTCTCAGCGCGTTTATCGTTGATAAAGGTACCCCCGGCTTCACCTTCGGCAAGCATGAAGACAAAATGGGGATTCGCGCGTCGAGCACTACCGAACTTGTTTTTCAGGACTGCCGGATACCGGCCGCCAATCTGCTTGGCAGGGAGGGCACGGGCGCGGTCGTGACCATCACCACGCTCAACAATTCGCGGCCCGGCGTGGGAGCGCAGGCCCTCGGCATCGCCGCCGGGGCACTCGATGACGCGGTAAGGTATTCGCGGGAGCGTATCCAGTTCGGCGCGCCGATATCGTCGTTTCAGGCGGTCCAGCACCTGCTTGCCGACATGGCGACCGAGGTCGAGGCGGCGCGCGCGCTCATGTACGCAACGGCGCGCACCATTGACTCGGGCGAAAAGAAGTTCGCCAAGGAATCGGCCATGACAAAGCTCTACTGCTCGGATGTGGCCATGCGGGTGACGATCAATGCCGTGCAGGTCATGGGCGGATACGGGTATATGCGCGAGTATCCTATGGAGAAGCGGATGCGCGACGCCAAGATAACGCAGATTTACGAAGGAACGAACCAGATCCAGCGCAACGAAATCGCGCTGCAGCTCATCCGCGAGGCGGCGGCGGAATAAGGAAGAAGAGAGGAAGAAAGAAGAAAGAAAAAAGAAGAAAGGCAGGAGACAGGATGAAGAGGAAAGTGGAGTATCAATAGGGGATCCGTTTATTCTGATTTCGGTCTTTTATAAAACAATATGAGCAAAACAAACAACACCCGCATTCAGATACTTCCCTCCATCCTGTCCGCCGACTTCCGTTTCCTGGAACGCGAGGTGAAGGCAGCGCAGGACGCCGGCGCAGACCGCATTCACTGTGACGTCATGGACGGCCATTTCGTGCCCAACATAACCTTCGGGCCGCTGGTTATCGAGGCGGTACGCCGCTGCGTGACCATTCCGCTCGACGTGCATCTCATGATATCCGACCCGGCCCACTACCTGGACGACTTCTGCAATGCCGGCGCTTCAGTCCTCATCGTGCACGCTGAAGTGTGCAGCGATCTCCCCGCAATTCTCGCCCGTATCCGCAAGCATGGCGCGCGTCCTGGCGTATCGGTCAACCCCGACAAACCGCTCTCCCTTTTTACTAATCACCTCGCCCTCATCGACCAGGTGCTCCTTATGACCGTGTTCGCCGGTTTCGGCGGCCAGAAGTTCATTCAGGAATCACTCGCAAAAATAGCCGGCCTCCATGCGCTCGCGCGCACCCGGAACCCGGACCTCGACATCGAGGTGGACGGCGGCATCAACGATCAGACGGCCTACGACGTCGCAAGGAACGGAGCCAACCTGCTTGTCGCAGGATC
>JAFGOU010000327.1 GCA_016926315.1 Chitinispirillaceae bacterium | reverse complement strand
GTGCTCGAATTCGATGCGGAGCCTCCCCGCCTTGACAAGGTGCAGCAGGTCGCGCGCCTCGTCGGGAAGGTCGCGCAGCAGGGCCGCAAAATCCGCGCCGGTCTCCACGGCGTCCCGCGCAATATTGACCGGACCGAACCGCTCGCCGATCAGGCGCCGCGCGAACGGTTCCACCTGTTCCATGAGGCTGTAATCGGGGTCGAGCCGGTAGCCGATGCCCTCGAGCGTTACAAGCGATTTGACCAGCAGATAAAACCCCGGAATCAGGCGGAACCGGTGTTCCACCATGATCCGCGAAAGACGCTGAAGCACCTCGCCGATGTTGACGGTCCGGAGCGCGGCAGAGGCATACTCCTGCATGAGCTCCGCGATCTCGTGTTCAAGGTATTCCCGCCGGTCGAAACGCTGGTCGGTCAGTTCGTACAATACCCGCACGATCGCCTCGGGATCGCGCCGCACAAACCCCTCGATGATCGCGCTCATGCGGCGGCGCGTGGTCGGCGTGAGTATCCCGGCCATGCCGAGATCCACGAACGCGATAACATTGTTTTCCATGATGATGATGTTACCGGCATGCGGGTCGGCATGGAAAAAACCGTGGACGAAAATCTGCCGGAGCACGGCGCGGGAACCCCGGCAGGCGATTTCGCGGGGATCGAGCCCTGCGCTGCGCATATCCGCGGCATTCGTGATTTTAACGCCGTGAATGAACTCGGTGGTGATAATCTTCCGGGTGGTCAACTCCTTGAACACCACGGGGATGTGCACCTCCGGATCGCCGCGGAAATTGGCGGCAAAAAGGTCAAAATGGCGCGCTTCAGCCGTAAAATCGAGCTCCTTGCTCAGCGCGCCGGCGAATTCGTCGACAAGCTGCTGCAGGTTCAGCACGCGCAAATCCTCCAGATATTTTTCCAGAAGCTGGGCCAGGTGCCCCATGATGACGATATCGATTGCCACCATCTCCTCGATACGCGGCCGCTGGACCTTGACCGCGACCTCCTGTCCGTTGTGCAGAGTCGCCCGGTGGACCTGCGCCACCGAAGCCGATGCGAACGGCTGCTCCTCGATCCGGGCGAACAGCTCCCCCACCGGTTTGCCCAGCTCCTTTTCGATGCGCGCCATGGCTTCAGCCTGGGGAAACGGCGGCACCGCATCCTGCAGTTTTTCAAGGGAGGCCACGAGATCGAGCGGCAGCACATCGGGCCGGTTGCTCGCGAACTGCCCCAGCTTGATAAACGTGGGGCCCAGTTCCTCGATCGCCATGCGGACGCGGTCCCAGCGGGAAACGCTCTCCAGTTCATCCAGGACCTTCATGCGGAGGGCACGCCGGCCGGCCTTTACAAAACGGTGAACTCGCATCCGGGCAAGCAGGTCCCCGAACCCGTACCGGGCAAGCACGCCGACGATCTCGCCGTAACGGGCGAGATGCCGGTACGGTCGGGCGGGATTGGGGAGTTTCATGGCTGCACTATCCCTCGACGCGGTTTTTTGCCGCAGCTTCGAGCGTTCGCACCCGTTCCTCCAGAACCGTCACCTCCCGACGGGTCGCCAGCGCGGTTTTTTTCAGCGCCTTTTCGACCTTCTCCTGCACCATTTTCTCGATGGCAAGACGGGTATCCTCCGATTTCTTCACCAGGTCGTCCACGAGTTTCTTCCCCTGCGCCCGGGACAACTCGGCCTCCCGCGCGATCGATTTCGCAAGGCCCTCGGCCTTTTCGCGCGATAAAAGCGCCATGCCCACCGACGCGTACAGCGACTTCTTGAGCAGTTCGAACATAGGGAACCTCCTTTTTCAATACCGCCCTGATTACAGAAACTAAATGGCGTAGAGTGATACGGTCAAACGGGTGGATTATTTATTGTCTCATATAATTGATGCATACAGATCCGCAACGAATGCACTTTGATTTCTCCTCGCTGTGCTCGACGAAATGACATCACGCCGTATCGACAGTGCATTCTATAACGGGAGTTTTCGGACAGGCACTCTAATTATATTAGAAGACCCCTTCTATAACGACGTATTTTGCATACCATACAGGTTACCATGAAAATCGCCTTTTACTCATACGACCACGTAAAAAACCCCTGGTGCGGCGGCGGCGGCGCCTACCGCGACCTCACGATCCACCGCCTCCTTGCCGCCCGTCACGATATCGCCTTTTTTTGCGGCTGTTTCAAGGGTATCAAAAATGGCACAGAGGACGGAATTCGTTTCGCCTTCCTTGGGAATCCGGCAAATTACCTTTTCAGCAGGATCTCCTTCGCTATTCTGGCAACCATGCACTCCCTGCTTGTAAAAGCCGACCTCATCGTTATCGGCTACTCGGTCTTCTCACCGGTCATTTCATTTCTGTTCCGTAACCGGACCACGATCATCGAAATGTTTCACCTCACGGGTCCCGGCCCCTGGAGGAAATATTCACTGTTCGGCATAGCTCCCATGATTGCCGAACGCCTTGCCCTCGTCGGCGGACGTCATTTCATCTGCATCAACCACGCGCTTGCCGATCACCTCAGGACCCGCTACCGGAAACCGTCGGTCGAAACCGTTTATACCGGTTTCGACCAGGACCTGTTGAACGGTGCCGGCACCGACGGCGGCTATCTCTTGTATTTCGGGAGGATCGACATCTACATGAAAGGCATCGATCTGCTCATCGATGCTTTTGAAAAAATCGCCGGAACCCATGACCGATATCGGCTAGTCATAGCCGGACGGGGGTCACGCCATGATGTGCTGTGGACCCGTGAGCGGATCCATCGCTCCGACTTTCGCGACCGGATGGCATTACGGGAAAATGCTCCGGACGCAGAGAAATCCACGTTGCTCCACAACGCGACCATCGTGTGTATGCCGTCTCGATTCGAAGGGTGGTGCATCTCCGCTATCGAGGCCGCAGCCTGCTCCAAAGCCACGATCGGTACGCGGATCAGCGGGCTCCAGGAATCGATCCGTGACAACGAAACCGGGCTCCTGGTTGCGCCGGAAAACAGCGAAGAACTTGCGGCAGCAATGACGCGACTTCTTTCAGATACCGGCCTCAGAACGCAGCTTGGATCGAACGGCCCGGCCTGGGCAGAAAATTTCACCTGGGAAAAGATTGCCCGCGCGCAGGAGGCGTTCTATCAAAAAGTCGCCGCCGGGTAATGCGCGCCATTACCATCATCCGCCATTGCACTGATGGATGATAATAAGACCGCGGGCAAACAGGTTATACGATAATCCAAAAACTTCCTCCTGCCGCTCCGTCTGGATCCAGTTGTTCCTCCAATCAACCCTTTTCATCATGATCATACGGTCGGCGGTGATCCTGCCGCTGCGAATATGCTCTTCGATGTATGGATTATAACCGGCAGGAACGCTGAAAACCATCTCGCCATCAGGCTTCAGCAACGACTGCCTGATCCAGGGCAGGGCGGTCAGCACCTTATCGGTGTCCCGCGGTTGCTCGTCGAACCCGATATGTTCAAAGGTCGAAACGGCAACGATCAGATCGTAGGGTTCACCGGGCCGGTACTCCATGATATCGACATTGGTAATCCCCTCCCCGCGTTCAAATTTATCGACGATGTCCCACGACGGCTTTCCATAGTGCGAAAGCACATTGCCGATTTCAAGGACACGGCCGCCACTTTTCAGGGCCGAAGCGATCAGGTCTTGAAAATAGGGAATCTCAACGGTACGCTCGTTGATGAACGTGGTGTTATAGGAGTGATGAAAGTAAGGGTACGGTGTCCCGGCGATAGTAAACGTACGGTTTTTTTTCGATACGATCAGCGGCTGCAGAACCGCGCGATACCAGATGCGCCTGAGGAGATACACCGGCCCGTGATACCGGAGAATATTCATCAGCTTGCTTTTGTTGACATCCTTATAATCGAATCGCATTCATCCTCCCTATCCGCTCGTGACGATTCATGATGACATCCTCATTGACCTTTCTTTTTCATCATACCGTGAAGGACCGGTATCCCGCCGACCAGCCTTAGGGTAATGGCAAAAAACAGGGTGATGAAAACATAAATTCCCAGCTGTTCGTTGGAAATATTCATGTACTTGAAAAATACCGCGGTCAGCGCTTCCCGCACGCCAATGCCATTGGGCGTCGGTCCGGCATTGGCAATAATTTCAATTATCGGGATAAAGGCGAAATATTCGGCAAGCATGAACTTCCCGGCAACGCCATAGAGGGTAACACACCCCAGCAGAATAAGCGTCACCTGCAAAAAAACGGTAACCAGAAACAGGGAAAAGAGCATACCGGTTTTATTCCGGTAGAGATAGATTCCCTGACGAAGATTATCAACGACCGAAAATACCTTCGGGGGCATGATTTTTACCGCCAATGGCCTGAGTGGCGCGGAAAACCGTTTGAAAAAAGAGAGCGCCGCGATCACCGACATCAAAACGGACACCGTTCCCAGGGTCACCCAGAACCCTTGCGGCAGAAAACGCTTGTCTATGGTCAGCAGTCCGTATACCGAAAACATGATCAAGGTGAAAAAACCCATCATCCTGCAAAGGACAATGGCTCCCCAGGATATGGAATAATCGGTGTTTCTGGAAAGCAGCACGGTCTTGACCACATCGGCAGAGGCGCTCGTCGGCAACACGATGGAATAAAACACCCCGATCAGGTGATAGGACATCGTACGCAAAAACGAAAGTTCCGGCACCAACGCCCGCAGAACGATCCACCACCGCACCCCCTGCAGAAAGGTGGAAAAGAGGATAAAACCGCACAATGCCGGAATGGTCCACCATGCGACAAGCGGGATATACTCCCAAAGACGCGAAAAATCAAGACGCCAGAATATCCAGACCAGCGGCGCAACGGCAAGCACGATGGTGACGATCCTGCCGACAAGACGGCGGGCACCCGTATTCTTCATGTCATCTCCTGGGACAACCGGCTCACGGTGCTTGCTGCCCGGCGAAACGTTTCCTTCCTCTTGCGGCAATGGCAACCCCTGCCCAGAAAACGCAAAGGACCAGAACCAGCGGGAAGGTGACCCATGCCGCCTTTGCAAAATACAGTGAGTGTGGAACCATTTCCACTACATGATCGCCACCAGTCAGCGGTATCGCCATCCAGGCAAGATCCGCCCGATAGACCGGAACGGGTTTTCCGTCGACCATGACCTTCCACCCGGGATAATATGCCTCGGAAATTCTCAAATACCCATCCGCCGGCGCTGTAACCTTAACGCTACGCCTGTTCGGCGTATATTCCTGCCACGTCACGGACAGCGGCGCCAGGAGACCGATCGCAGAATCCGGTATTCCGGGAAACGTGATCGAGGGTGTCTCGAGGAATGCCACGGTGGTGCGATAATCGTACCCGCTATCCCGCAACGCCGAGATGATGGTTGCCGAATCCATCACCGCCATTTTGGGGGCAAACGACACCCTCCCGAATGCGTTCCGGTTCTCTATCACCTGCAGTTGCCTTCCGTTTCTCCCGAGAAGATAGCGAACGTTTGCGATATCGAGGAAGGCGTTTCCTTTGTCGATCCGGTCTCCCTTAAGGTACGCCTCGCCGTTAGCGGTAAATCCGATCATCCGGTCGAAGTAATTCATGTTCTGCTGATCTCCCCTGAACTCACGATACCAGCGGAGCTCATTGTCGTGAAATCCCTCCACGCTTTCCATCCCGTGAATACCCGCACCATTCTGCGACAGCGAGCCCGGCAGGGGGAATACGCGAAATGGCGCTTCTGCCATCTGAGGTTGCAATTGTTGTATTGCAGGCTCTGCGGTAAAATAGGGCCGGGAATCGACGAGTTTAATGAATTGAACATTTACACGCAATACGTCAATAAGCCCCAGGACCCCGATGATTCCGATCGCGACCGCCGGCTTTAGCTTTTCATGCAGGATGGCGATAACGAGGCCAAGTGCAGCCGCGGCGAAAAAGAACCATACCCAGAGCATGGGCAGAAAATTGCGGGAAAAATTGGCATCGAATATCCTGCGCTTCTCGGCATCGAGCTCTGCAACAAACGGCAGCCCTGCGACAACGTCCTTGATGGAAAAAAGGAGCGCGACCGCGAAGAGCGTCGCAATAGAAATGAACAGCGCCCTGGTTTTCTTCTTTTTCGCGTCACTTCCCACCCCGGAAAATCCGGCGGCGGCCATATCTTTTAAAAACAGCATTGCCAGAAGGACCGTGGAGAAAGAAAACCAGAACATGATCATGCTGCACGCCCGGAATTTTTTGACACCGGGGACAACGGCATAGGCGATGTGGAACACCGGGGTATGGGCGCCGAGCGCATACAGCGCGGCAAAAACCGCGACACCTGCCCAGAGCCACCGCCACGGCCGGGATTTCCAGGCGACCGCCAGCACCGCGAAGAGCAGGACCAGACTACCGGCATATTCCGAATTGAGCTTGAATGGGTTGCCTCCCCAGTAATATTCAAGCGTATTCCCGAATTCAGGGACCCACAGCGAAAAAAACTCCGGCCAGTGGAGCGACCAAGACGCAGCGTGTTCAAAACCGCGGTCAACACCACGGACTGAAAAAGCATGCTGAACGTACATCATGGAGGGATAGAGTTGTATGAACCCTATTCCAAGCCCGACCAGAACCGCCAGAGAGAAATACCCACCAAACTTCACCGCCTTGGCATGGTCCTTTTGAATGACATTCCGGATAACAGCAAGAACCGTATAAGCGAACAGGCCCCAAAGAACAAAGTAGGTCATCTGAATATGGGAGGTTAAAAGCGACATTCCGATACCCAAACCCAGGAGCGTCATATTAAGCAACGTGGTCCTATCATACAACGCCTTTAGCCGCCATACCATAAAGGGCAGCCAGGCAATGACAAACATCTTACCGTCGTGCCCGGGATAGATATGCGAAAAAAACTCCGGATTCAGCATGTAAAAAACCCCGCCGACAAAGGCGAGCGGCCCAGACAAACCGAACCCTCTCCGCAGCATCAGAAAGAAAAACAGCCCGGCGAGAAAAATATGGAGGATCATTTTAAGCCCGATCGCGCGATCGACCGGAAACAAGAAGGTCATTATGACTGAAACCGGATAAAACGCGTCGCCGAACAGGGCATCGATGGTCGGCATGCCGCCGAGCCGGGGATTAAGCCAGAATGGAAACTGGTGGTGCTGGACAAGAGAGGTCTTGTAAAATACCCGGCCATCGAGTCCATTAAGCTGGTCCGACGAAAGGAGCATCCTGTCCGAAAAAAAGAACCCGGAAAAAACAATCACGCACAGCAGGGCAAGCGCGCCGACATACAGCCACGGTTTATGCACAATGGCCGGATAAATCCGTACGGTTTTTTCGTTCACCGTTGTTTTCTTTTCCGCCACGATTCAACCTCCGTGCGATGATGGGGTGTTACAGATACCTCAGAAGATCGGTAAAATCTTGCACATCAAACCGGTCACCGGTATATGCGCTTTTGACAATAACGCTCCGCAATCCGGGAACATCGATCCGGTCGGACTCCTTGTCGCCGATGACCAGCGATTCGGCAATGTCAATACCGAAATCCCTTATTGCCTGCTCCACCATGCCGGGCCTGGGCTTGCGGCAGTTGCAGTCAATCGCATACTCCAGCGCCACGCCGTCCTTGTGGTGCGGGCAGTAATAGAAAGCGGCGATGTCGATGCCGCGCTGCCGGAACTGTTCCTTCATCCAGGCGTGCAGGTGTATGACGTCCTGCTCCGGGAACCTGCCTTTTGCAATACCGGCCTGGTTGGTAATGACGATCAGGAGATATCCTTTGTCCTGCGCCGTGCGGCAGAGGTCGAAGATGCCTGGCCGGAACCTGATCTGTTCGGGCAGGTGGGGGTATCCGGTATC
>JAFGOU010000326.1 GCA_016926315.1 Chitinispirillaceae bacterium | reverse complement strand
GGGGAACCGGTTCCGGAAAAATACCGGGGAGCCCTGTTTGAGAAATACGCGCGGGTGAATGTTGACAGCTCGAAATATGCCAAGGGGCTGGGCCTGTTTTTCTGCAGGCTGGTGATGGGGGCGCATGGGGGAACCATTGGGCTTGAGTGCAGTGAGAGGGGGAACTGTTTTATACTGAAATTCTTATCCTGAAATGCTCGGGGTACAAAGGAGACGCGGGAAATCATGCGTGGTTCAAGCGTCAAGGCGGCGCTCATGCGCCGCCTTGCTTTTTGCGCCGGGTTTCGGCAGTCACTCCAGGATATGGATATTTTTCCTTTTACAAATTGACTTGAGAACATCGGGCCAGACCGTGGTGCTCACCTCGCCGATGTGCGCGGTTCTCAGCAGGTACATAAACGTGCGCGACTGACCGATGCCGCCCCCGATACTCAACGGTATTTCATCATTGAGGATCGCCTGGTGATAGGGCAACTGCAGAAAATGCTCCTGCCCGGACGCTTTGAGCTGCTGTACCAGGGTCTCTTTCGTCACGCGGATCCCCATGGAGGTCAGTTCATGGCGGCGCCTGGTCACCGGATTCCAGACCAGGATATCGCCATTGAGCCCGTGCAACTGCTTTCCGTTCTTTTGAATCGTGGGCGAGATCCAGTCATCGTAATCCGCGGCGCGCATCTCGTGGGGATAGCCGTCTTCCAGGACATACCCGATTCCGATGATAAAGATCGCCGGATGCACCTCCTGAACCATTTTTGTCTCCCGCTGCTTGCGGGTAAGGTCTGGGAAGCGGTCCAGGATCTCTTCGGCGTGGAAAAATTCCAGTTTTTTCGGTATATCCGGGTAGGAACCGGCAGTGAGTCCGGGGAAGTCTTTCTTGACCATCTGACCCGCTTCATAGATGACCGACCATATTTTCTCGACGACCTGCCGCAGGAATGAAAGATTGCGCATATCACCGGTGATGACCCGTTCCCAATCCCATTGATCGACATAGGCGCTATGGTCATGGTCCAGGAAATAGTCCTTTCTGACCGCCCTCATATCGGTGCAGATCCCTTCGCCCACTTCACATTCAAACTGCTTCAAGGCCATCCGTTTCCATTTTGTAGCCGCCTGGACTACCTGGGTCTCGATTTTGCTGTCAAGGCCGAGCCCGCAGGAAAAGTCAACGGGCGTGCGCGAGCCATCCCGGTCGAGGTAATCGTTGAGACCGCTGGCCTTGGTCACGATGAGCGGAACCTGAACCATGAAAAGGTTGAGTTCCTTGCACAGGTTTTCTTCGATAAATTGTTTTATCTTGAATAACGCCAGCATTCTCTCCTTGGGACCCAGCAGCGCCTTATAGTCGTGGGGAAGGATCTTATCCACCTGTTCGTACGTGCTGATGCCCGGCCCTGCCAGATCCATTTTCTTATCCGCCATCAAATACCTCCGTAATGAGGAAACGGTTCGTTCTGTTACGCTGTTGATAATATACGTTTTCCCCAAGGCGCCTGAGAGGGTGCGTTGCGTCCGGCGGAGCGCGGCGTCTCGAAGGTCATACGAGGAACCCTATACCGTCGAAGGCCGGCCATCAACGGTGAGGCCCGGCACCCTTTTACTGTTTGGAGGTCATAAACAAACAGCAAGCGAAAAGGGATTTCGTTAGTTATATTGTAGGTGAGAGGGCGTAATTTTATCGATCTTTCCGGATAAAAAGATCGGGTGGTTCACCCAGGGTCTGGTGACGATCAGACTCGCAGGGAGGCGTGAGCGTTTATCGGCGCATATAACCGCTTAACGTAACGGTCGTAAGGGGGGTAATCTTATTATGGGCATCGTACGCAGGAAGGCCGGCATTGTTTGGTCCGGGCTGTTTTTCATTATCGGATGCGCGGGCACTTCCGACCCGGAAATCACCAATGTTTCACCATTGGGAAGTATTTATGTCGCCTATCCTTCGCCCGATTCCCTGGCCAGGCGGGATACGCTTACCCTTTCCTTTGATTACACCTCCTCGACAGAAGGCCCGATTGAAGTCCGCGCGACCCTTGATTCCGGCAGGACCTGGGTCGGTATCGGCGCCGTTACCACAAACGGGAGCAACAAGGGAACGGTAACATGGGTCCCGAAAGAAGCGCCCGCGGCAGTCATTGAATTTTTCGGGCAAAAGGAGTGCTACCTTCAAATCCGGGATGCGTCAAGCAATGTATATGTCAACTCCGACACTTTTTTGCTGTATGGTTCCCTGGCGGTGGAGCTGACCAGGCCTTCGGGGGCCGCGACCTTTGGAATAAACGATACGATCAGGATTGAGTACACCCAGAATCAGGATATTTCCGGCTTTTTTTCCGTCTATTTCAGATCCGACGCCATGGCCGATTGGGTGTTGGTCACCGAACGCACGGAAAGGGTCGATCAATTCCTGCCGTTCAAATATTTTGTAACGCTCCTTGTGCCGCAGGATTTCGTCGAAGAGGTGAACCGGTTGGGCGGCGAGAACTTCCGCGAGCCGATCAAGATTTTGGTGGCTGATTATCAGCAGAATTCAATGGCCTATTCGGATGCCATCACCATTATCCCCTGATATCGAAAATTCACTCCCTGAAAGGATTGGCCGATATGAATAGAACGATGCGTAACCTTCTGATTCTGGCGCTGGTAGCACATTCAGGCATGCAGGCTCAGATTTCCATCACCATCAGCGGAACGCTTCCCTACACAATCGACAACTCGACGGCGACCTGGTTTCCGCCGGTGGTCAGCCAGCAGTGGGAGAGCTGCGGTAATGCGGCCGGAATCGGGTATATTTTTAATTATGAGATCAATGCGGCGCGGGGATTGTCGGCGAAAACCGCGGCAAATCTGCACCCCTATTTTCATACGTATGACTTTTTAAACAACGGCGATGAGACAAGGGAAGAGACCCTGCACGTGTATTACCGGCACTATCTGCCCGCGTGGAAAATCGTGAAGGAGAACGGCATTCCGAATTCCACCGATTTCGGCACCGCGAACCTGAATTCGACCGCCTGGCTCCACGGATACGATAAATATTACCGCGCCATGCAGAACCGCGTTGACAAGATCGATTCGCTTAAAATGACGGGCGCGGACGCGCTCACCAAGATGAAACAGTGGCTCAAGGACCACGGCAACGGCTCCTCCAACGGCGGCATATTCCTGCTCACCGGAAACATCTACTGCTACGTCGAAACAACGGTTCCCTCCGGCCCTGAAGCGAGAAAAAGTTTCATTAAAAAATGGGGCTGGAGCACCGATCCGGCGGACCCGGGGCTTTGCAGAGTATCAATGCATTCGATGGCGCTCGTGGGGTATCACGACAGCGTGCGGTGCGATTTCAACGGTGACGGCAGATTCACCAACAATGAGGATCAGAACGGCGACG
>JAFGOU010000325.1 GCA_016926315.1 Chitinispirillaceae bacterium | reverse complement strand
AGGTAAAAGGTGCCGGGCTGGGTAAGGCCGGAAAAGTCGGCGGTATAGAGATCTTCCTGGGTGTCGACGGCGGGCACCGGCCCGGTCACGGTACCGGAAAAGACCGGGCTGTTGTCGGATGCTTTAAGCACGGAGAACTGGGTGCAGGGGACATTGATCGACGCCCGCTTGTTCTGCCAGGGGATGAATCCGAGCGAATTGATCCTGATGTTGGTGTCGGCGGCAAACGAAAGGGTCAACAGGGCCGCGGTGGCGGTAATCGCCTTCAGGAAAATCCGGTGATGCATGGGACACTCTTTCTGTAGAAGTAAGGGCAGCGGTAATGATGGGTCCGACAACATTAGTGTGTTTCCGGTTGCGTTTGGTTTAAAAAACCTTTCACGGGGGAAACCGTTGTTTTCGTTTTTTCTGCCGGAGGTGTCCGGAAGCGGTGATAATGTGCTATAATTCAGTGCGTAAGAGTATTTTTATCCCGGGAGCATGAAAGGACCTTTCCACCATGAAATCATTGCGCCGCTGCTGCCGTCTGTTTCTGGCGGGATATGCGGGAACGCTGCTTGGTTGTCAGTCCGGAATCGAATCTGAAGATCCGTATTACGATTTGACGGAATACGTAAGCGTCCATCAGTACCTTTCCGCTTATAGTATCTGGCAGGACCGGGTGCCGGTCAGGCCGTTTGATTTTCCGTATCCCGATTCAATATTAAGATCAGTCCACGATACCTTGCGGGGCAACTGGTATACACGATATGCCGATGAAAGGTATCGTCCCCCTGCTTACCAGGCGAATCCCGTCTCGACGGTATTCCTTGACACCCTGACTGATAGTACGGCACTTCTGACCATTTCTGCTTTCGGTCAAACTACCTACTACGATTTTCTCCGCTGCGCCCCGCTCGCCTACCGGTTCAAGAACATCGTCGTGGACCTGCGGCAGAACCGCGGCGGGTATATTGACATTCTTGACTCGCTCATCCAGGCGTTCCTCCCCGGCGGCACGCCCTATATCCAGGCGCGCTATCGAGAATATAACGACACGCTCAAACGGTACGTGACGCGGGAGTGGCGCCCCTGGAGCATGGCGCACGGCCCGATGGTGGCGTTTCTCAACAAGCGGTTTGCCGTACTCATGGACGGCATGTCGGCCAGTGCATCCGAGATCCTTATCGCCGGACTCTATGAAGGCACCGGCGCGGCGCTCATCGGCAGCAGGAGCTACGGCAAGGGAATCGGCCAGGTGCTGGTCAGCCGTCGCACCAGGCCTTCGATACAGATCACCTTTCTGAGGCTCAAAGGGATAAGCGACCGGATCGGCGATTACCATACCTGGGGAATCGACCCGGACACGGTTCCACAGAACGTAGCGCAGGAGGGGGCGGCGCTCGATTCGTCGTATCAACCGGTTTTTTATGCGGTCAGGACGCTGGAACCGCAGGTTCGTCCGTATGAAATCAGGTATCCACCGTCACGGAACGCGCCACCCCCGGTGTCCGGGTCCGGCCCGCAGTGCTTGCGGATCGTTGACGAAGAGAATGTTCGTTCATTGTTCGCCCGGTGAGCGGGCCCTTCCCGAAAAACCCCTGTTTTTTCCCCCGTTCGACCATGGTCCGGACCAGGTCCCAGAGCAGCGGCGCGCCGTCGGCGATGTGGCGGTTCGTTATCAGGACCTGGTCCGCGGACACACCGGCCTTTTTCCACACGCGGCCGCCCGTCTTGATGTTATGGAGTATCGGCTGGAACCGGTCGAGCGCGGCCGCGAACTGCGCCTCGGGCGTGGCGCGTGCCTCGAATTCGTTCCATAACGTGAGAAAACGGTGCGCCTGAAGTCGTGGCAGCAGGCCGAAGATTCTTTTCGCCGCCCGTGCCTCCTGTTTTTTTCTTTTTGCCCGGAGCCTGGCATCATAGAGAAATGCGTCGCCGCAGTCGATCTCCACGATGTCGTGAATCAGGACCATGGTGAGGACCTTAAGTACGTCGAGAGAACGGGTGGCTGCGAGGTCCGATACCACCACGGCCATGATCGCGAGGTGCCAGGCATGCTCCGCGTCGTTCTCACGGCGCGAGCCGTCCATGAGCAGGGTGTGGCGGCGGATTGATTTGACCTTGTCGATTTCGCAGAGGAAACGGACCCGGCGGGAGAGGCGGCGAATGGTCGAGATATTTTTTTTGGGCATGATATAAAATAACCCGGGCGCAGGATCCGGTACAGGGCCCCCCCCCCCGATCCGCTGCCGCTCTTGCACTCGCCCTCGCCGCGGGGGTACAATGGTTCCATGAAGGAACAGACCGATGCATAACGCGGTTGTGCGATCTCCCGAATTCTGGATCATTCTCGCCGTCTGGATTATCGTGTACGGCGTGCTCGGCACCCCGTTCCCGGTTGACTATGATTCTGTCAATTTTGCGTTGGCGATCGCCGACACCTTTGACCCGGCGCGGCACCAGCCGCAGCCGCCGGGGTATTTCTTCCATGTCATGTTCGGCGCGGCGCTGCATCTTGTGGTTGACAACCCAATACGGGTCCTGCAGCTCCAGAACATCGCGTATCTGGCCGTCGCCCTGGTTGTCCTGTGCCGCCTTCCCGCCGTACCGATGGCGCGGCTGTTTCTCTGCACCCTGCCGCTCCTGCTGTTCTTTACCGGCGCCCCGGTTATATTCGCCGCGCTGATTGGATTTTCCGCGCTTATCGGGTACCAGGCGTTTGTGCTGATCGAACGAAAGGGAGACCCGGTCCTTCTTGCCGGTACCTATGCGCTGGCCATCGGGTTCCGGCAGGATCTGTCGCTGTTTTTATTGCCGATAGTCGCCTACGCCCTCTGGATCCGCCGGCCGGCGATACGCCAGGTCGCGTTGATGGGGGCGGTTTTTACGGCAATCACCGCGACATGGTTCATTCCGACCTGGCTCGCGTCGTCGCGGCT
>JAFGOU010000324.1 GCA_016926315.1 Chitinispirillaceae bacterium | reverse complement strand
TAGTGGCTGTCCGGAAAGTACCCCCTTACGCTGTCATACCGGCGAAAGCCGGTATCCAGCTAGCGAATTCAGCCAGAAAAACTGGATGGCAGGCTGCTTCGCGGTCCGGCTTTCGCCGGAATGACGGCATTGTGACTGAGAGGGTTTTCGGACAAAAACTATATAAGAAAAAAAAGGAAATATCAGGAAATTCGTTAGGTTGTTTTATTTACTTTAACCGAAAGACCCCACTCATTACCATTAACAATCTTCCGTACTGAATATAGAAAGACGTCCACCATGCCCCGTCAACCGCTTTCCATAATTCTCCTTATTACGGCAGGAGTGCTCTTCTCGTCCTGTAATTCCCCCATGGATGCTCAACATCCTGCCTATTCCTTACTCTCAAAGGGCGAAGACCCGCAGTTTTTCTCCAAAGATGACCGGGAGGTACTCAATGCCTGTTTCGATCATCGTCTGGGAGGCGTATCGAACCAGATTTTAATGATTTACGACTATTCTATATCCCATACCATAAGCGAAATGGTGGTTGATACCGGGCCACTCCATCCGCTATCGCTCATGTATACTTTCAATGCGCTTAATGACAGCTCGTGCTACCATGGAAACGCGTACCTGGACATCTCCCATGATTATCGCTACTTTGACCGGAAAACCTGTTTTAAAATGTTCAATGATTCCGATGATGATCCCGCTGTTTTCTGGGAAACCTTCCGCTTACTTTTCCCGCACTCTCCCGGCGGCTATTATCTCATTTCAAAAATTGCCTATAACGACCACCACACCCATGCCCTGCTTTTCATGATGAACCTTATGGGACCGCTCGCCGGCAATAGCGGTTACCTGGCACTGAAGAAAACCTGTAAAAAATGGACGGTTGTGGACGACACCATCATCTGGCGATTATAACCTTTTCAAAAATTACCTTCTCCGCAGACTCCACGCTGGCGCTCGTGACAATAGTGAGTGCCTCCGGTTTCCGCAACCGTCAGGACACGTCGAGAAACACTCCCCCGAGAATGCCGGACGCACGGGCGTTCATGCGGAGAATATTGTCGATCGTATTGGCGACGGTGATTGAAAGTTCGTTGCGTTTATGCTCGCAAAGGCTCGTGATGTCCGCCTCGATCGGCTGCCACGCAAAACGGTTCCCCACGGGCTTGTTATTGATTCGTATCTCGACAACGCCGGTCACCTGAGAGATCCGGAGAATGAGACGGCTGTACTGCTGCGGTACTTCAAAACTCTGCCGGTACTGCCCGACACCGCTCAGATAGGGATACCCGTGTTTTGTCCAGGAATCGTTTCCCACGTTCGCCCCGCTTTTTTCAATGATCCAGCCGTTCGGGCCGCGCATAATGGAAAACGAGCCGAGCAGGAGCGGAGGATAGAGTACGGTCGGGGGATCGATGACAAGCCCCGAGGTTCTCAGCGCGACACGGTTGAACCCTTTCGCGAGAAGAGACGTTACATTATAAAATACCTCCTTCCCGCCGAACAGGCAGCGGGTTTTCATCTCCTGCGGCGAAACATGGAATAAAACGGCCTCCTCGCTCCTGGTGGCTCCTGTGGCCGGTTCCGGCAGTGCTGTGGATGGCATTACGGGACGGTCGATCCTGGTCCCGTTGACGTTGATGTCGGTCTGGGAAAACGCTCCCTGCAGGCGGGCGTGATCGCCGCCCATCCTGCTCATAACCAGGTAGCACTCCTCCGGAAGCGTACCTATCTGAAAATGGGACTCGTAAAAATGGGAAAAACCACCCGAGTCCCGGCTGAGCCCGATACGCTGGTTCCAGGCCGAAAGCGGAAGCGCATTCATGGTGACTGCGTCAAACACCCACTGGTTTTTAAGCACGATTCGATAATTGCGCAGATGCGGGGTGAATGGTGAAATAGTCCCTTTGACCGGTTTGGAAAGCGCCCCGGCCAGCATCCCCGGGCTTGCGACAATCAGTACCGTGCGGTACGGCTGGAGATGGATCGTCATGACGCTCCGGTCACCTTCACGCTGGACGTCGTTCACCTCGGTCATGGTTCCGTAATGACAATCCAGGAAGGTAAACCGCTTTTCCTGAGGAAGCCTGACCTTTACCGAATACTCCTGGTGATCACTGCGGTTATGAAACCCGTACACCGTGGCCGCCTGGTCAACGGCGGCGATGCTCAGTATATCGGGGGTGACATCGTCCTGCCCCTCCATGGTAATCATGCGGCCGGGAAGCGCGGCCAGCACCGCCTCGAGCGCATCAGCAGCAACGATGCGAGAGGGACTTTTTTTCGGATTCAAGAGCCGTTCGATCCGTTTGGTCACGCTGCTGCTGACCCCGTCCTCATACGTTCCCTTGGGAGAATCATCAACAAAGAGAACCGTTCCCTTTTTTGAAACGACTTTTTCAAGAAAAACGAGAAGACTGCGCGACACCAGGGGAGCGTACGGCACAAGAAGCATCCGGTACTGCCCCTTTGCCCTGGAATCGGTTTTCCCGAATTCACCGCTGCTTTTCACCGTGCATCGCAGAAGGTCCTCTTCGCCGACCGTCACAAAATCAAGGTTCTGGTGGACCAGGGCATTGACGGTTTTCTGCAGGAGCAGGGCGCCGGCATTCACCGGCTCTCCTTCCGTCGGCTTGTACAGGGCGCGCACCGCCCCGGAGGGGCAAAGAAGCGCGACCGACCGCTGCATTCCCGCCCCATGCAGGACCCCCTGCATGCGCGCAGCATATTCACAGAGCGGTTTGAAGAAGTCACCCAGAGAAGGATACCACGATGGATTATGGGGTGTTTTAAGGTAACTGCGCTGGTCAACCGTGAAATAACAGCCGTCAACGATGATCTGCGTTGCACCGGATAAAAGGTGCGTATCGATTTCGCTTTTTAAACTCTGTGGCGTGGCGCCGATACCGTTTCGGTTTCTGCCGACAACGGCGAGGGTCCCCCTCCTGTAATCGTTCTGGTTGATGTCGGCCATGGCGCGCAGGAGCGGAAAGTTCTCCTCGGTTCCATCGATGTTCTGCAGGCCGACCATGGAAAGGCCATTGTCGGTGTGGAAATCGCCGTCGATAAGCGCGTTGCCCGTCCGATGAATCGACTGTTCGGGACAGAGCACCCACTGGGTCAGTTTTGCGTTTTTCGCCCAGACTTCGATCGGCAGGGCGAACCGCTCGTACATGGACTGGTCGAGATAGGCATAGACCTGGTTTCTGATTCGTGCGGCCTGCGGGGCGTCGAAAAAAAGCGCGGGGATATATTTAAGAAGGTCCTTTTTATATTTTGTCCTGAATTTCACCACCAGGTCGTCGTCCCACGGAATTGCGCCGTCTCCGGTACGGTATGCCGGCATTTCGGTAAGAAAGCCCTTGAACGTGCTCCCGGTATAGCGGGAATACCGCTTTTTAAAAACCGCGAGAACATTCTGAAGGTACATCTGTGCCGCGCGGGTATTGTACACGTTGGGAACATAACCGCCTGCCGGATCGTTGACGAACTCCTTTTTGAATACCATGACCCGCCATTCGCCCGCAGGAGCTTTCCACTGGAACGGTTTATTACTTGTCAACGGAGGCATTTTCAATTCCGAGGCGCTGATCGTCCCGTTTTTCACCCGGGCGATCATGACGATGGTCCGTTTCGGATCACCGACCGCGCAGGAAAAGGTTTCCCGTTCTTGTTTTATGCATGTTTCGGTAAGCACAAGACTCTGGCCTCGGAGTGCCGGATTCTGGTTGCAGAGGGCGGTGAAACTGCCGCTCCACGGCAGGGAAAGGTCGTCGCCGATCCTGATGCCGATACCCTGCTCTCTGGCACCATCAAGCACGCATTTAAAAAGATCAAAAAACTCCTCTGAAAGAAAGGCGGGCACCATATCTCTGCCCGGCCGGATGATGATCCCTCCAAACCCCTGGGAAATGAGCGTGTTGAATTGAGCAATCATTTCGTCTCTGGTTATTGCCTGATTCCAGATCCAAATGACCCACGGCCTGGTTTCCCGGTTCTGGTTGCCGAGTATCTGCTTGTAATTTTTCAAAGCAAACTCCTGGTAGAGATTTTTGAGACTAATTGTTTGTTGCTGAACGGGCAGTACTGTTGCACACTTTTCAGGCAATTACTACGGGGCGTTTTGTTTAACTGTTTAATAAATAACAAAATAAAATAATCCGTTGCTGTTTTTCATTAAGCGACTTCTATTATAGTGCTTATCCGGAAACCCCTGAACTTTGACATTCGTCATTCCGGCGAACGCCGGACCGCGAAGCAGCCTGCCATCCAGGTTTTTTCGCATACTGGATACCGGTTTCCACCGGTATGACGTCAGCAGGGGAACTTTTCGGACGGACACTGCTATAGCACAAAACAGTGGTATAATTTAAATTATTGATATTGCCTCCGTCAAGAATTTTTTGCCTTTTTTGGAAAAACAACGGGGGTAAAAACAATAAAATATTGATTTTTATAAAGATAAATTATTTGAACGGCTCACCGGAGGGAAATTGTTTATTAATAAAATGATTTATAATGAGATACGACAATTGAGCGTCCCGATCTTCCACAGGTTTTGGAAAAACGATACCTCTCTCATGCCTCTATTCGTCAATATCAGGCGCTCTTCGCATCTTTTTTTTCATCCCTGTTTTTCGCTTTCTTTCCCGCCGCATTCGCTTCTGCCCTTCAGTCACGGTTGTCGCAATTCTCGGTTCAGGTTTTTGCGACCGCCTGAGAATGCGCATCCGAAGAACCTCAAGCGCCCGTTTTTTATTAAGATGCTGACTCCGCTCATCGCGACATACCACCACAATGCCGCTCGGCCGGTGGCGCAGCCTGACCGCGCTTTCAGTTTTGTTCTGGTGCTGGCCTCCCCGCCCGCCGGCACGAAACGTTTCGACATCGCATGAGTGAAGAAGTCGCGCGAGGCCCGCGCCGGAATGATGACGATCAAGACGGTCAGGCATAGGACCGTAAAATAATTCGCTTCCCGGGTAAGGGGTTCAGCGATTACCGGATCACCATGATCATCCTGGTGCCGCATTGCGCCAGATAGGTGCCTTTTGGCAGCGACGAGACATCAACAAATCCGTTTCCTGCCAGGCTTTTTTTCAGCACTTTTGCGCCGTTCAATCCGTAGACCATCACCTCTCCATGAAAACCCGGAAGGGTGATCAGACCGTTGCGGTATGCAATGCGCTGCGTTACGGCTTGATCGCGTGAGGCGATAACACCGACACCGGGAATAACGACCTTGAGCGTGGTCGCTCCCACCGGAAGGTCAACGTTGGTCTGCTCGCATACGTATTCCACCGGGGTGCCGCCGCGCGAATAATCGAGAACGGAAAACCGCTGCACCGTGCCGGTACCCGCACGGGAGTCGACCAGCAGGAACAGGGCGTTCCCCGCGGCCCTGAGCCGTGGATAAAAATCGCTTACGTCAAGACCGATCTCGATGGGGTCGGTGTTGACGCCCTGCATGGGAAAATCACCGCCGGCATAGTTGAATGCAGTGCTGAACGTTTTTGGCGTGCCGGTGGGCGTTGAAGCCGAGCTGTTGGTATTGTACCCGGCCCTGATGCGCACCTGGCTGCGCTGATCGTGCGACACGGTCACCTTGAAGGTCAGCTTTGGTACAACGGTCAATTCGGGCAGCAGCGTGATGCCAGTAACGCTGCCGCGCGTTCCCAGGCTGTCGGCTCCGATGACAAAGAGACGGTAGGGAATATACGCCTTTCCCTGCGTGCCGAAACGCGTCCCCCAGCTGTTGATCATGAGAAAGGCTCCGATCTCCCAGTCCTTGAGGTCCACAACACCGTCGCCGTTGATGTCGACGTCGTTGGTATAGCGTCCGTCATTGTTGTAATCGTACCTGACCGAATCGTTATACCCGCCAATGGTCATGGCGTGGCCGCCGCCGGTCCCCATCCTGGTCACCACGCTCATGCCCGCTTCCGGCGTTCCGGTGGCAAGCTTGAGGAGTATCCAGCCGCTGACGTCCGAGCCGAAACCGAGCAGACCTCCTTTTTCCGATCCGTTGTTACGGTCGAACAGCCACTGCTTTGCCTCCTGAACACGCGCCGGCGTGGAGAGGGTGATGTTGATCCGGGCCGTTGCCAGGCGGTTAGCCATGCCGCTGTAATAGACGGTATATCCAGAGACCCATCGGTTGTGGATTCCGAGCCCGAATCCTCCATACACCTGGGCATTGGGAATTCCAAGCGCGGCAATGATGTTCCAGCCGCCGCTCTGGCTTGAACCGTTGCTGCCGCTGCCCCTGTTTAAAAAATTATAAGTGAAGTCGTAAGGGTACTGGTTCTCCAGCGTGTTGGAAGCAAGCGCCCGCTGAACATTGATTTCATAGGTATACATATACCCAACCGCGCTCGCCTGGGCACAACTGCCTCCCGACTGGTTGAAAATCGGCCGGAACTGCTCAAATAACGTGTTATCGACCTTGGAGGGCGGCGGCGTTGAAGAGGCTGATTTACCGAGTGAAACAATTGGCAACCCGTCTAGCGGGTCTTCATCCGGCGCCAGGCCGCCCGCAATCCACGGTTCGCCGTTCGGGTCCGGGTTCATATTGATGAGGCCTGTCGGCGCGCCGTTTTCTGAAAAAACCGGTCTCTGGGCCCCTGCTGTTGCGACCATGCAGGCAATAAAAAGCGAAAAAGCAACAACCGACGATCTGGAAAACAATACGCGAACCATATACCCTCCCCAGGTTATATTTTTTTGGTCGGATCCATCTATGTACTTATTATAAGGTATTAATAAGGATAAATCCTGTTTTTTTCCGATGCGCCTATCTCCCTGTTCCACCTGGCGCGCCAACGATTCGATAGAGCGCTTCTCCACCCTTTTCGGCAACCGTCACCAGCGAATCGTGCGGCTTTTTTCCACCCGCAGGGGCATAATACCCGGGGAAAGAGTATCCCTGGAATTGCACCGCTTTCCCGCTCCGGAAAATATCCTCCCGGGCGACCGCACCATTAAACGACTCATAACCGCCGTGCCACGGGTTGTAAAAAAAGGCTTTGCCGTAGAGACCGGCGAGGAGGCCGGAACAGCGACGACCCGCATACCCGTTGCCAAAATGAAGCGCATAGGGTAGTGACGATGCGCTGTAGTAATACACCGTGATCGCTGCCGTGTCTTTACCGGCAAGAGCAGATAGGGTCAATCCGTCAATACGCTTATCCACCAGCCCGGTTATTGATCGCTGTCCGTTGATGGCGCCTCCCAGAAGAACCACAATAAAAACAACCGCAACTGCCATCGCCATCCTGCGCAGAACACGTCCTCCGGCAAGAAGCTGCGAAATGACGCAGGCAACGGTAAAGCCGGAAAAACAGAGCGCGGGCACAAGGTAGCGCGGGTCTGGGTGTTTGGCCACCATGAAAAGCTGGCCGATCTGGGCCGCGGTGGCGCCGGCTATGATCCTGAAATGCGGGTCTTTCCATTTTACCCGCAAGGTCCCGGTCACCAGAAGGCCAACCGCATAGGCAGCGCCGCACCCGATGCCGACGACAAGAAGCGGTTCCGCCAAAAGGAGCCGTTGCAGCGTAGCGAGATACTCGGGCAGCACAATCACGCCTTCCGGTCCATATCCGTAGCGTCCTGTATGCAGAAAAACATTCAACAACCACCGGGCAATTGCAAAATAGTGAACCGCGATCGGTAAAGTAAAAATGATGAAAAACAGGAGACTTCCGACCACTGCAACCGTACGGGACCGCAGATCGTGCAGCAGAAAAAGCGGCACCAACACCAGGGGAAGAAAGGTGATCTTTACCGCGCAGCCGAACCCGACAACCGCGGCCAGAAGCAGCGCGTCCCGATAACCGACGCTCCCCTTTTGGGCTGAAAAGAGCAGAGCGATCTGCAGGAGCAGCGCAGTAACGATCAGGATCGGTTCCGGAGTAACCCGTGTGGCCTCAACCAGAAGCGTCGGGGAGGCAATGAACATTCCGGCAACAAGCAGCGTTACCGCCGCACTACCGCCTGACGTGTACATCCGGGCCGCAGCCATACCGAGAGCGCAGAGAACCAGCGCGAAAAAAACCCCGTACATGCAGCCGAGGAAATACTCCGGTCGTTCGCAGACGTCCCGGTCAATCGCCCGGCCTTTATTGCCGAAAAGGTGAGCCGCTCTCACGGTCACCGCGCCGATAAGCTGCACCGGCGTTCCGGGATGATCATAATGTCCCGCGGATTGCAACTTGGCAAAATTCAGCGCATTGAGCAGGTAGCTGTAGTCAGGATCAAGATTATGGCTGAGCCAGCCGGGTCCCCGGGCGTTTCGGGCCATGCCGACAGCAATCGCGGAAATGGCGATAATGCAGAGCACTATGACGACCGTTACACAACGAACGAATTTTTGATAACGGCCCGGAGATTGGTCATACACTGCCGCTTCGGCGGGAGTATGCATGGGTGACCTTAAGCCGACTTTGTCGGAAAAAAATTTTTATTGTATTGCGGCATAAGAGTCTGTAGCTCATAACATCTACGCAAAAAGCGTAGGTTTTCTTCACACAGACTCTACAGGACTTTCAAGACTGCGCTTGAAAGTCCTCGCGCCAGTTGCGCGGCACTATGGAACGATATTGATAGCACACCGGACGTTTTATTACGAACGACAATATTTTTTCGTTCAAAATGCCCTAAGCACCTAATAATACCCTGTCGCACCACACCGATCAATACTTTCGAATGATTTCCGGTCCATCGGTCGTTGTGGTTTACATTCATCACCTATCATCGTAACATTTTATCAGACCGTATGATGATTGTCCTTCCGCTTTTCGTTTTTTGCGCGCTCGCGTACCATGTTCATACGCGACTTGCCGTCCCGCTCCGGTCAGACGTGCGGGAATCGCTTCTCCATGCCGTACTGTACTGGGCGATCCTGCTGCTCATCATCACCGAGTTTGCCTCCGCTTTTCACGCGCTTCATCGCACGGGGCTCTGCACCGGATGGGCCCTGGCTGCCTGCGGCGTTAGCGCGGCACTCTTTTTTTGTAAACCACTAGCGGCCCGCGAACAGGCGGCACCCGTGTTCCGGTTTCCCTCCGCCATCGCGGACCGGATCCTTGTCTGC
>JAFGOU010000323.1 GCA_016926315.1 Chitinispirillaceae bacterium | reverse complement strand
GAACATCGGCGGTCCCGAAGTGCTCCACCTTGAAGAGGTGCCGGTTGGCGAACCGGGAGTGGGAGAAGTACGGGTGCGTCATCTGGCCGTCGGCGTCAACTTCATCGACTGCTACTTCAGGAAGGGCGTTTACAAAACGCCTTCCGTTCCGTTCATACCGGGGCAGGAGGCGAGCGGCATTATCGAGGAAACCGGCCCCGGCGTCCCGGGATTTTCAACAGGCGACCGCGTTGCCTGCGCGACCCAGGCTTTCGGCGCCTACAGCGAAAGCAGGATCCTGCCGGCGGCCAAACTCGTCAGGCTCCCCGAAGCGATCGATTTTCCACAGGCGGCCGCCATGCTCCTGAAGGGTATGACCGCCCGGTATCTGGTCCGCCAGACCTTTCAGGTGCGGCCGGGCGATACCGTGCTGTTTCACGCCGCGGCGGGTGGCGTGGGCTCCATCGCATGCCAGTGGCTCCGTCACCTCGGGGCCATGATCATCGGAACCGTGGGCGATGATGCAAAAATGGAACTGGCGCGGACAAACGGATGCGATCATGTCATCAACTACCGTACCGAACATTTTGTCGAGCGGGTGCTCGAAATAACCGATGGGGCCGGAGTGTGCGTGGTGTACGATTCCGTGGGCAAGGATACCTTTTCCGGATCGCTGGACTGCCTGCAGCCACGCGGACTGCTCGTAAGTTTTGGACAGTCGTCGGGCGCCGTGCCTCCCTTCGACATTTTACAGCTCGGCTCAAAAGGATCGCTGTTCCTGACAAGACCGGTGCTCAACGCTTATACCGCGACCGCTGCCGAACTGCAGGAGAACGCCGAGGACCTGTTCCAGACCGTACTTTCCGGCGCAATAACGATCGCGATCAACCAGATCTATCCCCTCGCCGAGGCAGGCCGCGCGCATACCGACCTCGAATCGCGCAAAACAACGGGTTCATGCATCCTGATCCCGTAACAGCTATTTCCCGGCCAAACGTTCGAGTCGATCCTCGCCGGAGGATTTTCCCACTAACCTAGAAGCGAAACAGGGCGACCCTCCCGCAGGTCGTTGCTCTCCGTCGGTGCTGGATCGAAACGATTGAGGTATCCCGGAGGTGAAACGAAACGACGAACCTTGTCCCACCCATTTACCTGGAGGAAAACCATGAAGGGAAAAATCTTTGTTCCGGTGCTGTTTCTCTCTTCCACGATGCCGTTTGCACACGATACCCTGACCTATGCGGTCCAGTGCGCCTACACGCCCACGGGCTTCTCACAGATTTACTACCAGGAACCAGCCCCTTACCTCTCAAACGAATTTGAAATCGGCGGAAGGGTGCAGCCGGCGTCACGGGTGTCGGTGGATCTTTCCTTCGGCGCAGTCCACATGACCGGCTATGAAGCCGTTGCCTCGTCGAAAACGGTCAAGAGGCCGTCGGTCTATTCCGGCATGCTCAAGGCCGGCGTCATGTATGATCTTTACAAAGGCGACCGTTCGAAAATCGGGGCGCTCGTCCAGACCGGATGCAACTTTGAAAAAACCTTTGCAGCCAATCCCCAGGATTACGAAAAAACCTCCTGCCACGCCCTGTCACCCTTCGGTTTTATCGGGTGCGAGCCCTCGGTGGAGCTGACAAAACAGTTCGTTTTTTTCACGCGGTTCGGCGTCAAGATCAGGTATAATCCGCCAACGCAGCAGTACGAGTGGTTCGCCAACCCGGACAACAGTTTTGAATTCCGGCTGGTTAAAAAAGCAAACAGCACCATCGGCACGGCGATCGAGGGGTTCTGCGTGGGTATACGCTACCAGTTCTCGTCACGCTATTTTGAGTAAGGGATCCTTACCCTGTATTATAATACATATCCGTCTTTTTTCCTGCCGTCTTCCAGGCCAAGGCTGTTCCCAATGCTCTTTTTTTAACAAATCCGGAAGCAACGGAAACGGCAGGGCATTTGCCAACATCTCAAATGGCAGGTCCCTTGCGGGATCAAAAAGCATCTGATATTTTCTGCAGTACCACGTCGTCCCTCAACCTCTTATAAGGAGTCATGCATGATCAGGAAAAAGTCCGTCTATAAGTGCGCAAAATGCGGCAATGTCGTCGAGTCACTCTGGAACGGCAATCCTCCCATCATCTGCTGCGGCGAAGAGATGAAAGAGCTCGTTGCCAATACCACCGATGCGGCAAAAGAGAAGCATGTGCCGGTTATCGAACGCAAGGGAACGAGCGTCACGGTCAAGATCGGTTCCGTGGCCCATCCGATGACGCCTGAGCATTACATCCTGTTCATTGAGCTGATCGCCGGGGACAAGGTTCTGCGCCATGATTTCAAGGAAGGCGACGCGGTTGCGGAAGCGAGCTTTCTGGTAGAAGAGGGCGTTCCCCTCCAGGCTCGTGAGTACTGCAACCTGCATGGGCTTTGGGGAACAAAATAAGAGGATCCGCCGGTATTTCCCTGCAAGGGCGGCCGGTAGAACCGGCCGCCCTTCTTTTTTCAGCCATCACTCTTTTTCCCTTAAAAAAAGCCCCTCTTCTGCAATGGCACGATAATTGATTTTTATAACTGGTGTTTACCCGATAACCAGTGCCGTTGCCATTTTGAACGTTGGAGGAAGAGCATGAAAAGGAAACCTTTTATTCTGGCTTCGGTGGCATTCATCTGCCTGATTCTCAATGACCTGTCGTCCATCGCTCCTTCACCGAACACGCTCTTTGCCGGAAGGCAGACATGGCTGCTGGAACAAATGGCCGCTCCACCCTCCGGCAACCGATATCTCTTGCCGGAGCCGGAGCGCGGTGATTATAATGTCCGTAAAGCGTTTTCCCGTACCCTGTCGCACCCTGGTCCCCGGCGCTGCCTGTCCTGCGTAACGGAAAAGCCCGCTGGTATGTTCCACGCGGTTGCACGGGTGGCGTCACCATGAAAGAGAGGACCGTTGTATGGCCGGCGATTTCGGGTTTTCTCCTGAAGATTCAAGGGTCGAAGGACTGCTCGGGACCAGACGGGTGTATAACGACCGTGACGGCAACAGCGGTTCAAAAAAAAAGGAGCAGGAGGGACGACGCCATGAAAAACGCCACCCTGCAGCGTATATGCACACCATCAGCAGGGCGGTCAGGGAATCGAACGAGCAGCTGACGCGCAAAGGACTCCCCTATCGTTTTTGCATTCATGAATCAAAGGGGGAGATCGAGATCGACATCGTGATGCTTGACAGGTACGGCAATGTTGTCAAGGAAGTGAAGCGGAACATCACCAATGACGACTTCGACCGGTTGATAGAAAACATCTCATTGATCGAGGGATTGTTTATCGACAGCACAGGATGACGGGAGCGGGACCATGGACGACATCGACGAAAACATCCACCATACCATTGCGTTGACCCGCCAGCTCATCCACTGCGCCGATATCGGCGACCAGGAAAGGGAGGACGACACCTGCGGGGTTCTGTACGGCATTGTGCGGGACTGCGCCTACAGGATACTTGGAGAAGCCGAGCGTGAACGGCTGCGCCATATCGATCATGACCTGCAGCGGCGGAAATCGCGGGATCCGGTTTGAGGAACACCGGCCGTGCAGGATAGCCGGGGATAAATAGGTTGGGACAGCATGACCGGAATATATCTTTTATTTTCAGATACCAAAGAGTAAGAACAACGACGAATCAACCGGGAGAATGGTATGATAAGCAAAAAAATGGCTGGTGCGATCAACGGGCAGATCAACAAGGAGATGTATTCCGCCTACCTCTATATGGCCATGTCGGCAAAGGCGAACGAAGACGGCCTGAAGGGAGCGGCAAACTGGTTCATGGTGCAATACCACGAGGAGATGGTCCATGCCATGAAATTCTATGAATACCTTGCCGACCAGGGCGCCTCGATAGCACTCGGCGCCATTGCCGAACCGCCGCGGTCGTTTTCCTCGCTCCTCGATATGTTCGAAAAAACCCTGACGCACGAACAGTTCGTGACAAAAAGCATCAACGACCTGATGGAACTCGCCATTGCCGAAAAAGACCACGCTTCACAGGCGCTGCTCGCCTGGTACGTGACCGAACAGGTCGAGGAGGAGAAAAACGACACCGAAATCATCCAGACGCTGCGCATGATCGGCGACAACAAAGCCGCGCTATTCATGTACGACAAGGAACTCGGGGCCCGCCTGGCCACCGTACCGCTCGATTTCAGCAAAGGGGTCAGCGCGGCGATGGGAGCCGCCTGATGAAAAAAGCCGCCCTTCTCAAAACCACCAATCTGCTGATCGCTCTTGCGTTCGCGGTTCTTGCGCTGTCGAGCGGAATGGCGAAAATGTTTCCCGATCTTGCCATACCGTCGTTTACGATACACGAATACGCCGGATATCTGTTCTTTGTCCTGGCGATAATTCATATTTATCTGAACTGGACATGGATCAGGTCGACGTTTTTCAAAAAAACAGGGCAGCAACGGTAACCGGTCCTGCTTATGGTCCGGCGCCCTGATTGCACGATGGCACCGCTCCCGATTTACCACCTATTCTTCATGGAACAGGAGAAAAACATGAAAAAGTATGTCTGCAACGCATGCGGGTATATCTACGATCCGGCAATCGGCGATCCTGACAACGGAATAGCCGCCGGCACCCCTTTTGAAGACCTGCCCAACGACTGGGTCTGCCCGCAATGCGGCGTCGGCAAGGAAGAGTTCTCCCCTGAAGAGTGACCGTGCCCGCACCAGGCTGCCGATGAGCCCACAAAAGCACCGCTGTCCGGATTGCCGCATGTGCCAATGGTGCCCGGACGAACGCTGCCGTCTCTGCAGGCAGGAGCGGCCGCGTTCCGTGTGCGGCAGCAGCCGTCGAAAGGCTGTTTCATGAGCACCCGGAGTTGCGCCATTGTCATCGTCGGCGCCTCGGGCGACCTTGCGCGGCGGAAGATTATCCCCGCGCTGCAGCTCCTGCACCGCAAAGGCGACCTTGACGATTCCTGCCGCATCATCGGCGTCGGCCGAACCGATTTCTCAAACGAAGCCTTCCGTGACCGGTTCGAGGCCGCCGAACCGTTCAGGTCGCTGTTGGCGTACCACCGGAACATACCCGGTCTGAGGCAGTACCTCCTTTCGCTTGGTTCCTTTTCCCGCGTCATTTTCTTTCTGGCGCAGCCGCCCGACGCCTATGTCGCCACGGCATGTGCTCTTTCAGCGGAGGGATTGGGCGGCACGGCGTCACTGATCATCGAAAAACCGTTCGGGTACGACCATGCCTCATCCCGCGCGCTCAACCGGGAGCTTGCCCGCTGTTTTGATGAGTCCCGCATTTTCCGCATCGACCACTATCTGGCCAAAGAGGCGGTACAGAACATTCTCGTTTTCCGGTTCGCCAATGCCCTGTTCTACCCCGTCTGGAACTCACGGTATGTCGAGTCGATCCAGATCAGCGCCATCGAAGATATCGGCATCTTCGAGCGCGGCGACTATTTCGACAAGGCCGGCATCATACGCGACATGGTGCAGAACCACCTTTTTCAGTTGTTAAGCCTTCTGACCATGGAAGCGCCGTCGTCGCTCGCACCCGAGGACATATGCCTCCAGAAAATCAGCCTGCTGCGCGCGCTGTCGGTCGAATCCTGCACCCGGTTCCAGTACAACGGCTACCGCTCGGAAAAAGGCGTGGCCCCGGACTCCACCACCGAGACCTTCGCCGAGCTCAAGCTGCGTATCAATACCTTCCGGTGGACCGGCATGCCGATCTACCTGCGCACCGGCAAAGCGACCCATCGCAAGGGGACCGAAATCGGCGTACGTTTCAAGCCGCTTCCCCGCCTGCTTTATAACGAGACGGGCGCCCTCGACCCCAACCGCATCATCTTCAAGATCCAGCCGGCCGAAGGAATCATCCTCGATCTTTCGAGCAAGGCGCCGGGTACCGATCCCGCCGCCGGCGGGGCCATCGTAAACACGCACATGAACTTCTGCTATCGCGACGCGTTCAAATCAGGGATTCCCGAAGCCTACCAGCGCCTGCTGCTCGACGCCATCAGGGGCGACCGGACGCTGTTCGTCAGCTCGGAGGAGACCGAAACCGCCTGGAAGGTCCTTGAGGATATTCTTGACAAGGGAACTGTTACCGTATATGAAAAAGGAACGCTGCCGGCATCGGGCATGTGCACGGACTGGATCGATTTCGAGCGGTATCAGTCGATGTGCGGGTGAGAGCGCCCGTTACCGGCCCTTTACCCCGAGCCTCACCGTCCTGGAAAATTCACGGCTGCTGCCGTCAGCCGCCTTGATAAGCGCAAGATAGGCGCCGGTACCCACGTACCGCCCGTTCCGGTTATCGCCGTTCCATTCCATCCTCAGCCCGCCGTTAAACGGCGCAAAGTCCGACGTTTTAACGATATTGCCCACGGCGTCGTAAATGGTGATCCATGCCCGTATCCGGGTTTCGTCAACCGGCGTGGTCGGCCGAAGAACAATGGCCGTTCCTTTCCCGCCGCCGAATGTCGGCGCGGTTATGGGCGCATCGTGGGTAAACGGATTCGACGAAATCACGATCCTCCACTCCGCCTGCGGCCAGTCGACCTGCAACAGCACCCGGCGGTTCGCCGGATTCGCCTGCGGGTTTCCCAGGCTGTCGCTCACCCCGGCGGTCGGATTGATCCAGATCGTGTCCCCGGCCAGGGGCAGGGGTATCGCGGCATTGCTGATCGATTGCACCACAAAACGGTACGAATACAACGCCGGGGTCGTGTCGATATACGCAAGGGTAACGCTATAACGCTGTCCGTCCTTTTTTGCCGACAACAGAAACGGGGACTGGCCGGGCCGCACCACCCCTTCCGAAAACGCCACCACGAGCGTATCGCTGCCCCGGGTGCCCGCCGCCGTGAGCGCGCCCGGAACAAGGCGTGCGGAAACGATCACCGGCGCGGCGCTGTCGGCAACGATCGTGCTCCGGCGGATGCCGGGCAGCGCCCGGTACCCGACGGTCAGCTCCATGGGGCCCCTGGTGTTGATGGCGTTGAGCATTCCGGCAATGGAAATCCGGTACATGGAATCGTTTATCCTGGTGCTTGCGGAGAACGGTAGTTTAAGCTGCCTCAAATCGCGATAGATCAAGGCCGTATCGACCTCTGACTGCTCCACCTTCCGCTTGAACCGCACCACCACCTGGTCGATGACGCCGTCGGCATTCGCGTCACGATACCAGGCTCCCGCGATCGACGCCGCGCCGGGCCTGAAACCGATGATCACCGAACGGTTCAGATCGTGCGCCTTGTTCGAACTCCTGTCCGCAAGCGTGCCGCCCGCGCTCCCCGGAATCAGCCTGAGACGGTCGCCGGCCCTTGCTTTGGGGTCGGTCGAGGCGATCTGCACCGCAAAGGTCGAATCATTCGTCTGGCTCAGGATCTGCGTGATGGTCAGCGCCACGGTATCGGTCGTGCCCTGCGGTATAAGCAGGAGCTGGCGGCCGACAATGGTGCCGATGGTGAGCGGTTCTGAAAAGGTGATATAGAGCACATCAGGGTTGGAGCCGTCGTTTTCAAGCACGTCGGCCGCGATGACGGCCGGGCAGACGCCGTCGGTAAATCCACGCGCGCTGTTCTTTGGCTCGCCGCCAACGGTCATGAAGATCGTCGCGGTCCCGGACGGCCTGCCGTCAACGCCAACGCTCGCCGGCACCGGAACATCGAGCTGCATGCCCCTCATGGTCACGCCCGATCCAGGAACCGTGATAAGCAGTCCTTTATACGCGATGCGCACCGAATCGAGCCGCTGATCGACCTTGAACGTGTCCGACAGCGTGAGGCTGAGCAGGTCAGGCACCAGGTCCGCGTCATTGTCGCGCATGACACCGGAAACGATCACCGGATGCTGGGGCAGCACATAGGTGATCACCAGCGTGGAGTCGGGCTTGAGGTTCGGCGCATGGTTTACCACGAGCCAGGTGCTGCCCGCATTCACCTTGGTCAGGATGCAGCGCGACGGTACCGTGGCCGAGCGGGTGACCGTCACCACGGAAGGGTCATGGACCGTCCAGACCGGGTTTGTGGCGTGGTTGAGATAGGTCTGATTGACATCACGGATCACCGCATATGCCTCGGCATTGTTTTCGAGCATGCCGATTACGATGGAGTCCACCACCGCGTCGCGGTTCGGGACAATCGGCACCGCGTCGACCAGAAGATCCACGTGATCGGGCGGGAGGGCGCTGATCGTGAAGGGGATGGTACCGCCCT